>JAPUJU010000406.1 GCA_027296025.1 bacterium | reverse complement strand
ATCCATAATCTTGCGCCCGTTGTCTTTGGCCACGTCGCGGGCACCGCGGATTCGCTGTACGCAGAATGAGCACTTTTCCATGATCCCGCGGCCGCGCACCGATACTTCCGGGTTTCTCGTAATGTTGAGATCCGAAGGTCGATCGAAATCAAACCAGTTGAAGCGACGAACCTTGTACGGACAGTTGTTTGCGCAGTATCGCGTGCCCACGCACCGGTTGTAGATCTGTGCGTTGAGCCCTTCTTCGCTGTGGTAGGTGGCGAAGACGGGACACACCGTCTCGCACGGCGCGTTCGCGCAGTGCTGACAGAGCATCGGTTGAAATCCCGACCCGTCTTGACTGTCCTCCGGCTCGTAGTACGGTTCGATGCGGATCCACGACATCTCGCGTCCATTGAGATGGAGTTCGCCGCCGGTGACCGGTACGTTGTTCTCTACGTAGCACGCCGCGACACATGCCGAGCATCCCGTGCACAGATCGAGGTCGATCGCCATCCCCCACCGGTAATCCTTGTACCTGTTGTCGGGATACAACGTCGCGTGCTTACCGTCGTGCCCGCCATGCTCGTCACCGTGTCCGTTGCCGCCGCCCGGGATGACGCCACGTCCTTTCTGAGACATCGAGCCGGAGAGAATCGGCAACGCGATTTTGCGACCCGTCCGTTCGATTTTCACACCTTCGAAGCGAGAAACCACTTCACCAGAATTCGCTTCGATCTCGGCCGGGGTCGGATCGACCGTCTTGCGCTGAACCATGGAAACACCCCTGGCCAGCCCGGGTTGAATCTTCACGGGCAACCGCATCGATCCACCGGTGTAGGAAACCACTACTTCTTCCGTCTCACTGATACCCATTTCCTGAACACTCTCAGGCGACATCGAGATCCAGGCTCCCCAGGAAATCGTCGTCAGCGGATCGGGAATCTCGTTCAAGAGTGGAAGATCGCGACTGCGTCCGTCGAATGTTCGGATCGACGGTGTCACGTACAGCACCGGCTTGACGAAGGAATTCCGGAACGGCATGCGACCGATCCGTCCACGCACGTCACTACCGTTCAGCGAAACGGATACCTTTTTCTTTGACGTCACAAGATAGCCATCGGTGAGGAGTTTTGCAGAACCGGCTTCACCGTGCTCCGAGTTCCACACATCGAAAAGATACTTCTGGTAGCGTTGAACGGAGTCACCGGTTGCGACCATGAGCGCGAGCAGAATATCACCTGTCGTCCGTGTGTCGAACCGCGGTTCGATGACGGGCTGAATGACCGTCCTCAAACCACGCCTCGGGGTCGCATCGCCCCAGGATTCAAGACTGTGTGACATCGGAAGTAGAATGTCACACGCTTCCATCGATGCGGTCGTAAAGTCGCCGATACCGACGCGTAACATCGCCTTGGCCAGCTTGTCCGCAAAACCCACAGAGTCAGGGACGCTGTCGAGAGGGTCGACGGACGAAATAAACATGACGCCGATCTGGCTGCGATCAAGGCGACTCGCAATTCGCTCAATATCCCGAAGCGATCCGACATTCGCGTAGTTCTCCGATAAACTAAAGTCCACGGTCTTGCCGACCATGCCAACCGCCCACTGGAGCAGTGACGTAAGCACGGCCACATCGCCGCCCGAGTCCTGCGTGACGGAAACGCCGCCGGAAATCACCAGCGGGTGCTTCGCCGACACGAGCGCTCCCGCAATACGATTGAGCTGCTCGACGCTCAGCCCGCACTTTTCGGCGAAACCACGGTCGGGCAGGTTCGGGAGGGGCTCGACGATGCCGCCGATATGATGCTCACCAGCCAGCGTAACTTTGGAAATCCGCCTCAGCAGAAAGGCGAGCAGATACAGTTCGCTTCCCGGGGAAACGTTGAAACGCTCCTCTGCCTGCAACCCGGTCAGTGATACGTGTGGTTCAACGTGGAACCAACTGAAGTGGCCATCACTTCTCTTCGCGCGGGAAAATTGCTTCGAGTAGGACACCGGGCTGACAAACGTCTCTAAGATATCTGCGCCGATGGTCAGAACGAAGTCGGCCTCGTCGATCTTGTATGCGGGAATCTCGGCGCGTCCAAAGAGGAGTTTGTTGGCTTGCCGGATGGCCGAATGGGAATACAGTTCATACTCGGGAAGCCGCTCCACGTTACGGGAGTGGCAGAAACGGTCGATGAGCGAGGACAGGGTTCCGGTGGTTTTCTCCGAGAGAAAAACGTGTTTCCGCTGCGTGGACGACATCGCATCGCGAATCTCTCCGAAGGCGTCCTCCCAGCTTATTTCCCGTAATTCGCCACCCTCGCCCCTTCGCAGAGGTGTCGTCAGGCGATGCGGGTGGTAGAGCCGACTTAGCGATGCTTGCCCGCGCATACAGAGCGCACCCCCGTTGATCGGATGGCCATCGAGGCCTTCGAGTTTACCAACCTGGTAGTCCATCACTTTTGCGCTCACGCCACAACCCGCCGGACATTCCGTGCACGACGTTTGTGTGTAGCTGGCAACGCCCGGAATCGTACCGTCATCGGGAGGTACCAGATACGGAATGATTTTCTCGTCGTTGCCGGTACACGAATCGAGAAACGTCGCGCCGGTCGCGAGACCCATCAAACGTACGAAGTCACGTCTGTTCATTCATCGCCTCCAACACTGCTACTGATGGCACGTCAAACAATCGGTCGAAGCGCCATTTTCCTGATGACATCCCACGCACCAACCCATCTCCAGCGAACTCACCCGGCGTACCTCATCCATGTACTGGACGAGGCCGTGACACTGCTGGCACGTGATACCCTTTTTCACATGCCGCTTGTGCGAGAAGAACACGTGTTCCCGTATCCGGATCCGGTGGACTCGATTCCATTCCATCGGCTCCTCGCGTTCCCAATACCCCGCGAGCTTCTGGATTTCAGGGCTCTCCGTCTTCACGTTCTTGTGGCAGGACATACACTTTTCCACCGGCGGAATGCCGGCGAATGTCGACTTGTCCGCCAGATCGTGGCAGAACGTGCACTCGAGGCCGACCGTCGTTGCGTGAATCTTGTGGCTGAACGCGATTGGCTGGTGAGGAGGGCTCTTGTGCGAGGACCAGTCCCACTGCATCGTTAAGTAGATGGCTGCAAACATCCCGAAGTAGCCCAGACCCGCCGGTATGCCGAGAAATTTCTTCAAGTGGTATTCCCTGTCCCCTTCTCAGGTAAGGGTCTCGTGCCGAGCCCCCGATACTCAGTGTCCGCTGCCTCCGCCGCCGCCCTGTAATGTCCCAGGATCTTGGCCGAGGAGAAACGCCGCCACCGACTTGATTTCAAGTAGATTGACGGACGGCGCGGGCATCGGCGGATATTCCGGGTCTTTCTTCGACGGGCTCTGTATGTACGAGACAAGCTCATCGTATTTTCCCGCGTATTTCGGCAGGACGGTATTGAGCGGCGGTCCCACCACGCGCTCGTCCATTTTGTGACACGTGCTGCACACTGTATTGAATACGTTTTCCCCGAGTGCCAGGTCAATCTTGAGCGCGTCTGTGCCGAGCTTCTCCCGCTCGAGCTTGGATTTTGCTTCACGCGCCTCGGCCCGGCTCACCAGCATCGCCGAGTGCTCTTTCGTTGCGTTCACAAGCGTCATCTGGTCCCAGACGCCGGTAAGTAGAAACACGACAACCAGCAGAATGAACGTCAGTCTCCCGAAACGGGGCGTGGGTGACGCGAGCACAAGGTAGAGCAAAACGAAAATGATAAAAAGGACAATCAACGCCGCAATGGCGACCGAGTAGACTTCAGTTGACATGGCGAGAATCGGAGTCGTCACCATGTAGAAGAAACCGAGTACGGGCAGCACCAGAACGCCCTTCATCGCCAACGCCGCACCAACGTTCTTCGCGATCTTCATGTACGCAGGGTCCATCACCGGTTTGCGTCTCGACGAGTCGAAGAAAAAATAGAGTATGCCGCAACCGGCCATGGCAAAACCGCTCATGACGAAGAACAGGTGTTTCCATATGATGTTGAACGACGTCAGCGTGCGAATGGGATCGTGGGTCATGTGCCAGCGTTCCGGGTCCTGGAAGCGGACCACGCTCCCGATGACGATGTATGTACCGACTATCAGCGTGCCGACAGCGGCCATACCGAGGGCCAGGTTGACGATCCTGTTCTGACCGCCCGGGTACATCGTGCCCTTGTACATGAACGCGGCCAAAAGCCCCGCGGCGATCACGAACACGCCTGCCGGAAAAAGATTCATCGTGTTCACACTGGATTGATATAGCCACTGCCCGTAGATCATCCACAGAGCAGCGAGAGGCAGCATGCCAAACAGGACCGGCACGACGCGATTCGGTACGGCAATGCGCATCAAATCATACGCGAGACGCCCGAGCATCGGCGTCGTTTTCACCTTGCGGTCGCGATCCACGAGATTCAGTGCAAGCGACAAGGACGTGCAGCCCACGGCCATCGCCATGTACGGGACGTGAATCAGCAGCGTGATAACGAGCAGATACCGCAACAGCAGCAGGTGCTGCGCGTCCGGCGCAATCATGAATTGATTAAAAAACTCCATGGGTACCTGTTATACGCTCCGTGCTCAGCCGAAAATACCGTTTCCCGCAAGGAGTGAAATAACCAGCAGATCATAGAGACAGCGGACAATTTTCCCGTCCGGCGATACTACAATGAGGCTGCTCCGTGCGCAAAATCTTTTTCTCTCTGCTCAGTACCAAAGCCCTACCGCGTCGATAAGCCGCCCGATCGTTTCCGCGTCCTCGGTCAACAACGCCATGCTCTTGCCTGTTTGACCTTTCCCATCGAAGTCGTGATGTCGCGTTTCATGACGGTGGCCGTCTCGGGATTGTCATACTCGTCAAAGCTGACCGTGATCAGGTTGTAGCTCTTGCCGGGCTTGATGTCCGTCCGTTCGACGACATCGGCCTCGTTCGTCAGAAGGGGCTTGCAAATCGTTGGGCAGTGATAGTAAACGAGCGTCAGGATAGCCGGCTTGTCGAGGCAGTCCCTGAGCCGGAGAGTCGCCGTTCGCATCGAGGAAAACCAGGTCGAGGGGTACGTACTCACCGAGACGTTCGCCAACACCAACCGCGGGCGTCTCGTTGGCCGCCGACGCAATCACGAGGGCAAAGAATATACTAATACTGATGAGAGTGAGTCGCTTCACGTTCCGGGTCGTGAATAGTCTTTGAGTGAAAAATTGACGGGTCACACTTTGTGCTATTTTTCACAAAACACAGGCGGGCGGAAAATTACCCGGAATGCAGGATCTTGTCAAGTCAATTCAGCCAGTGCCTACTTACAACGCTCCCAGCCCACCCCGTCTGATACGCCTACCGTCCGGCGCCGAGCATCTCCACCATCTTTGCCACGTCCGTAGTCGGAAGCTCGCAAGCGTAGTTCTTGCAAACATAAACGGTCGCCTTGCCCTCGATCGTCGCATGGGACTCGGTAAATGACGCAATTTCGCTGAGCGCCTCCCCCGCTTTGCCCTCCGCTTTGAAAAGCACGACCTTGTTCGGTACGAACCGCTCGTTCAACGCCCGTTGCATGGACTTCGTATCGCTCGCGTTCGGATCACCGACAATGACCACTTCATAGGACGGCCCGATACCAAAGTCGAGTGCTAGAAGAAGCATGGAGAACGCCGACGGTGCCTTGGCGACATCATCGTAGAACGCTTTCGCGACGCGCTCGGAGTAATCCTCGAGCTCCGCATCCCCTGTCAGCCGGGAGAGGCGGATGAGATTGCCCATCGAGACCGAATTTCCCGACGGGACCGCGCCGTCGTACACTTCCTTCGTTCGGACAATCAGCTCCTCAGCGTCATCGGCCGAGAAGAAGAACCCACCGCGCGCGTCATCCCAGAAGCGATCGATCTGAACCTTGTTCAGATCCACAGCGGTCTGCAGATACTCGATGTTGAACGTGTTTTCGTAGAGTTCGAGCAATCCCATCACAACGAAACTGTAGTCGTCCAGGTTTCCCGTGATGCCGGAACTTCCGTCGCGGTAACGGTGCAGGAGCCCGCCCGAGGAATCGCGAAGGGACGTCAACACAAACTTCATCGCTTTTTCCGCGGCCTCGGTATAAGCCGGCTCGTCGAACGCGCGAGCCGCCTTTGCCAGGGCAGCGATCATCAGGCCGTTCCAATCGGTCAGAATCTTGTCGTCTTTGTACGGGTGGACTCGACCCTCCCGAACGTCGAAAAGCGTCTTCCGTGTCGACTCCGTCAACGCCGTGAGTTGCGCCTCCGTCATACCGTGCGCTTCGGCCACTTCGGCTTCGGAGCGCCGGAGATGCAGGATGTTCCCGGATGGCACTTCCGCCGAAAAATTGCCGCTTTCGTTCGCACCGTAGAGATCAATGATGACGGCCGCACTTTCGTCACCGAGAAGGGCCGTCAACTCTTCGGTGGACCAGAGATAGAACTTTCCCTCGATGCCCTCGCTGTCCGCATCCTCGGCTGAGTAAAAGCCACCGCCCTTGCCCCGCATGTCCCGCAAGACGTACGTTACAATATCCCGAGCCACGCGTTCGTACTCGGGTTTCTTCGTCGCCTGGTATGCCTCCGAGTACGCGATCAGCAGCAGAGCCTGGTCATAGAGCATCTTTTCGAAGTGCGGGGCGAACCAGCGTGCATCCGTCGAATAGCGGTGAAAACCGTAACCGACATGATCCCAGATGCCACCCCGGGCCATCTTGTCGAGGGTGACTTCGACCATTTGCAGCGCCTTTTCGTTGCCGGTGCGACTCCAGTACCGAAGCAGAAAGAGCAACGTGTGCGGTGTCGGGAATTTCGGCGCGCTGCCGAATCCTCCATGAGAGGCGTCGAACCGGTTTTCGAATTCCTGGAACGCCTTATCCAACGTCGCCTGATCGAGCGACTCCACCGACGGATCCCTCTCTGCGTACGCTTTGAGCCGCCCGAGAATCTGTTCGGTCGACTGTTCAATATCGCCCTGACGGTTCTGCCACGCATCCGCGAGCTGCGGGATCATATCGAGCATGCCGGGGCGCCCATATCGTGCCTCTTTCGGGATGTACGTGGCCGCGAAAAACGGTTCGGCATCGGGTGTCATCACGAT
>JAPUJU010000405.1 GCA_027296025.1 bacterium | reverse complement strand
CGCTCCGCAGCCAGCAGACGCAGTACCTCGTTCGCACAATTAACGAGTTCGATTCGGTCGAGGAAATTGCGAACCTGATCGTGGCGCAGACGGGAGCCGGTGTCGTTCGGCTGAAGGATGTGGCGATCGTCACGCGTGGCTCGAAGGAACGCGAGGTGATCACGCGGGTCAACGGAGCCGAGTGCGTCGAGATTGCCATATATAAAGAAGGCGACGCAAACACCGTCTCCGTGGCACGGCTGATGGAGAGGCGGCTTGGCGAATGGCAAGACGATCTACCACCAGAGCACAGGCTCACCGTGCTTTTCAACCAGGCTCATTTTATAAAACAGGCGATCAATGAGGTGCGAATCACCGCGCTGATCGGTGGTGTTCTCGCGATTCTCGTGCTGCTCGCGTTCTTGCGTGACGTGCGCAGTACACTCATTATTGCCACCTCGATTCCGCTCTCGGTGATCGCGACGTTCATGATTATGTACCGCATGAACATCTCCCTCAATATAATGTCGCTCGGCGGCCTGACACTTGGGATCGGCATGCTCGTCGATAACTCGATCGTTGTTCTCGAATCTATTTTTCGAAAAAAGAAAAATGGCCTGCCGCTAACTGCGGCTGCCATTGAAGGCACAACGGAAGTCGGACCGGCGGTTATCGCTTCGACACTCACGACGGTTGCCGTCTTCCTTCCGATCGTGTTCGTGGAAGGTATTGCTGGACAGCTTTTCAAGGACCAGGCACTGACCGTCACTATCAGCTTGCTCGCATCGCTTGTTGTTGCCGTGACGATGATCCCGATGTTGAGCGCAATCGGCGGAAAAGTGGCGGGTATCCGGCACGCGTCGACAGACCTGCAGTCGGGTGGGGTCATGACGATGGGGGTGTTTTCGAGAGGGTATGACAGGTTCGTGCGCGGAGCCCTGCAGCGTCGCGTCGCGACCCTCGCTATCGCGTTCGGACTCTTATTTGCGTCGCTCGCGGGCGTGCGGTATCTCGGCACCGAGTTGATCCCGCAGCTCAGCGAAGGCGAGTTTTTCTTCGAAGCGACGTTACCGGAAGGCACGGCGCTCGCGGCGACTGACCGCGTCGTGCAGTCCATGGAAGCAGTGGTGGCGGAGGAAATGGACGAAGTGGATCGTTACTACTCGACGATCGGTAGCCGTCTTATCGCCGGCGGCATGTCGCTCAATACCAAAGCGGAAAACATCGCGCAACTCAATATTGCCATGAAAAACCGAACGGATGAAAGCGCGGAAATCGCGCTGGTCGAACGGCTGCGCTCGAAGTATACAGGGATTCCCGACCTCGAAGTGAAGTTCGGCAGGCCGGCCTACTTCAGCTTGAAAACACCGGTGGAAGTAATTCTATACGGTGACAATCTCGACGATCTTCGCAGTTATTCACTCGAAGTCGCGGAGGACCTCGAAAGCGTGGCGGGCCTGGTGGATATACGCTCGTCACTCGAATCGGGGAATCCGGAGCTCCAGGTGATTTTTGACCGGCGAAAGCTCGCGCTGCTCGGGCTCGACATGGGTGTGCTCTCCCAAACGCTGAAGAACCGCGTCCAGGGTGTCGTGCCGACGCGGTTCAAAGACGAAGACCGGCAGATCGATATTCGTATTCGGAACCAGGAGGCCGACCGCAGGTCCGTTGAGGATGTGCGAAACCTCGTTCTTACCGGGGCCGATGGCAGGCCGATCCGTTTGTTGTCCGTCGCCGACGTGCGGCTCGACCGCGGGCCGGCGGAGATTCACCGCCTGCAGCAGCAGCGCGCCGCGATGATTACCGCGAACGTTTCCGGCGCGAGCCTCGGAGAGGTCGTTGGCCGGATCGGCGACGTTCTCGATGCCAGCAATGCGCCGCCGGGCGTAACGACCGCGATCGGAGGACAGAACGAGGAGATGCAAGTCTCGTTCGCGTCGCTGAAGTTCGCTCTCATTCTTGCAATATTTCTCGTTTATCTCGTGATGGCCGCAGTTTTTGAATCGTTCGTCCATCCATTCATTGTTCTCTTCACGATCCCTCTGGCGATCGTCGGTGTTGTGGGCGGGCTAATGGCGACCGGTACGACGATCACTGTCATTGTTCTGATCGGCACAATCATGCTGGTCGGCGTCGTTGTAAACAACGCGATTGTTTTGATCGATGCGATCAACCGCCTGCGCCGTGCGGGCATGGACAAAATGGAAGCGGTCATCCGGGCCGGGCATATCCGGCTTCGGCCTATCATTATGACCAGCCTGACAACGATTCTCGCGCTCCTTCCAATGACCGTGTCATGGGGAGAGGGGTCGGAGCTGCGCTCACCGCTGGCAATCACCGTCGCGTCGGGTCTTCTCGTGAGCACGTTGCTGACACTGATCGTTATTCCTGTGGCGTATATGGTCGTGCCGTCGCGCCCTGGCAAAGAAGAAACCGACGAAACACCGATCGAAGAGGAAGTACCGATATGATTTTGAGACCGTGGCCCGCCGCCGGTATCCTATCCCCCCGCCGTGTCGGTGGGCTGCGGCCTCTGTGCTCACCAACGGGAGCGACGCCATGACACTTCCTGAACTTGCGATCAAGAGACATGTCACAACGCTCATGATCATCGTGAGCCTGATCGTGCTGGGTGCGGTTGCGATGTACCGGCTTCCGCTGGCGTTCATGCCGGATATCGAAGAGCCGCGCCTGTTCGTTCGCATCCCGTGGGACAACGCTTCCCCCGAGCAGGTCGAGCGGATGATCGTTCGCCCGGTCGAGGACGCCGTCGGTTCGGTCAAGGGCCTGACCGGCCTCTGGGCGATGTGCGATACGTGGGGTGGCATGGTTCAGCTGCAGTTTAAGTGGGGTGCGGACATGAAGCTCGCCCGCGTCGAGGCATGGGAAAAGATCGACCGGATCCGGCGCGATCTGCCGGACGACATCGGCGACATAACCATCAGTACGAACTGGGATGCGCGTGAGGCGGACATGCCGATTGTCGAGGGACGGCTCTCATCCAAACGCGACCTCTCGGAGAGTTGGGATCTTCTCGAGCGCAAGATCGTCCGGCCGCTGGAACGAATTCCCGGCGTGGCGCAGGTACGCCTCGACGGCGTCAACCCGCGCGAAGTCCGTATCAACCTGCGAATCGCGGACCTGGAGCTCTACGGCATCGATGTGCGCGAGGTGACGAGAATTCTGCGCAGCGGCAACTTTGATCAGTCGCTCGGCCACGTCACCGAAGGCGACACACGTTTTGCGCTGAGAACGATCGGCACATTCAAAACATCACAGGAAATCGAAAAGCTCCCGATTCGTGACGACGGGCTACGGTTAGGGGACGTGGCAGATGTCGTCTACGCGGAGCCGCCGCTGGAATATGGTCGGCACCTCGATGGCGATTTTGCGATCGGGATCACCGTCAGCCAGGAAGCCAAGGCGAACACCGTCGATGTGTGCGACCAGGTCAATGCGGTGATCGCGAAGATTGGCGAGGACCCAGAGCTCGACGGAATCAACTTTCTCGTCTGGTTCAGTCAGGGTCGGGAAATCCGGAACACACTCAAAGACTTGACGTTCACCGGAATCTTCGGAGCGATCCTCGCGACGATCATTCTGTACGGTTTTCTCCGCCGCCTGTCGACCACTCTGGTCGCCGTGCTCTGTATTCCGTTCTCGCTCATCGTGACGTGCGGGTTCGTGTGGGCGCGCGGCGGGACGATGAACACGCTCACACTATTGGGGCTGATTGTCGGGATTGGTATGCTCGTGGATAACGCGGTGGTCGTTATGGAGAACATTTTTCGATATCGCGAGCTCGGTTACAATCGCAAAGCCGCGGCAAAACTCGGCTCCCGCGAAGTGTCGACCGCCGTCACGGCAGCGACGTTTACGTCTGTCATCGTTTTTCTTCCGTTGATTTTCAACCAACCCAGCGAAGTGAACCTCTACCTCAAAGAACTTGGCATCACCGTGTGCATCACACTGCTGGCGTCGCTGTTTATCAGTCAGACGCTCATACCGATGTCGACGTCGTGGTTTATTCGTTCGGAGCCGCGTCCACGCGGCAAATTGATGCTCTCTCTGGAGGAACGCTACATACGGATCCTGCGCTTCAACCTTCGTCACCGCTGGCTGACGCCGATCATTTTCCTGGTGGTTCTGGGGTCGGCGGCATGGCCGTATACGAAGATCGATAAAAATTTTGATTCAAACGAAACAGAACTGTACGTAGCGGTGCGATATATTATCAGCGAAGAAATGAGCCTGGAGCGCAAAGAAGAGCTCGTCACGCAGGTCGAGCAGGCGCTCGAACCGTACCGTGAAGATTTCAAAGCACAGTCGATTTATAGTTTCTGGAGTGACCGGTGGACGCTGACGCGGATTTACCTTCCGCCGGGGGAGGCAAACGAAGAAAACATCGCACACGTGCGCAAACGACTTCGTGAAGTACTGCCGGAGATCGCCGGCGTGAAACTTGAGGTCATGGAAAACAGACAGTTCTGGCGCCACGATCGCGGCAAGCGCGTCGCGTTTCAAATGATCGGTGAAGACTCGGAGGTGTTGGCGGAACTCGCGGAAGAGGCCAAGCTGCGCCTCGAGGAAATCGACGGCCTGACGGAAGTCTCATCGAGCAACCAGGAGGGCAACGATGAGCTTTACGTGGAAGTGGATCGGGAGCTCGCGTCGCGCTACGGGATTTTCCCGATGCAGGCGGCCAACGTGATCGACCTGACGTACCGCGGGCGGCGTCTGCAACGCTTTCGCGCGGGCGACGGCGAGCGGGAGATGCGAATGACTCTCGACGAAACGGAAAACGAAACGATATCACAGCTCTCGAACCTGCCGCTCTTTACGGAGGACGGCGAACGTGTACCGCTCGCATCGCTCGCAACGTTCAGGGAGATTAAAGGCCCCGAGCAAATTATGCGGGATGATCGTATGACCAGTGTGTGGGTCAGCGCGAGTTATGAGGAAGGTACGCGCGAACAGTACATGCCGATCGTGACCGCGGCGATGGATGGCATCGAGTTTCCGTACGGGTACTCGTGGACGTTCGGCCGCTGGGAGCAACGGGCGAAAGAGAAGCAGAGGGAGTTTCTCGTGAACCTGCTCCTTGCGCTGCTCCTCATATTCGCGGTGATGGCCGGGCTTTTCGAATCGATGCGGCAGGCGTTCGGCCTGATGATCGTCCTTCCGTTTGCGCTCTCGGGGGCGATCTGGATGCTCTATGCGACCGGGACTGACTTCGACCAGCCCGCCGCCGTGGGGTTACTCCTTCTGATCGGGATCGTCGTGAACAACGGCATCGTGATGATCGAACACATCAACTCGTACCGGCGCAAGGGTATGGAACGTATGGAAGCAATGGTGAAGGGTGGGCGCGAACGCCTTCGCCCGATTCTCATGACAGCGATTACGACGTTGATCGCGCTCGTCCCCATGGTCGTTCAGAAGCCGTCGCTCGGTGGCGTCTACTACTACTCGATGGCACTCGTCATTATGGGCGGGCTGCTTGTGTCGACGTTCTTGACGTCGGTGCTGTTGCCGACGAGTACGACACTCATCGAAGATATGTTCGGCGGGATCGGGCGCTTCCTCAAGTGGGTCCTACGCCTGCTCCGTATGGCACCACGTCGCTTCGCGTCTGCACAAGTCGCCGTCCGGCGCCATCCGCGTCCGTAGTCGATGCGCCAGCACCGTCCCGCCTTCCCGCGCCCGTAGTCGGTGCGCCAGCACCCTCCCGCCACCCGCAGGCGTAGCCGGTTGGGTTGCGCGCGTGCTCCACGCGCCGCCACTGGACAGATTCGCCGCGGTTTGCTATGGTGTGGGTGTCACACCCGCCTCAACCGCTCAATCGAGCAATTTCACTCGCCGCACTGTTCCCGGTTGTCTCGCAATCGAGGTGTACCATGCGCGCAGAATCAGAGAATCCGACTGGGATCGACGTCGTCACGTACGACCCGAAGTACCGTGACGAGTTCATCCGCCTCAACTGGCAGTGGATCGAGGAGTACTTCGCCGTCGAGGACACAGACCACCACCATCTCGATGATCCCGAAAGCACGATCATCGAACCCGGCGGAGACATTATCTTCCTTGTCGATGGCGATCGTGTTCTGGGAACATGTGCGCTGGTTCGCGAGGCGGACGGGCTCTTCGAACTCGCAAAGATGGCGGTGGAAAAGTCTGCGCGCGGCAGAGGCCTCGGCGACGTTCTGATTGAAGCGACGATCAACCGCGCGAGGGAACTCGGTGCGACGCGGATATTCCTTCTGTCCAATCGATCGCTGACGCCGGCCATCAGCCTTTACCGGAAACACGGGTTCGTGGAAGTGCCCGTCGACTCGGACGGCGGCTATGAACGGGCCGACATCAAGATGGTGCTGGAACTCGAATCGCCATGATTGAATGCCGACTCATCTGATCGGACTTCTGCTCGCGCTCGCCTCCGCCGCTTCCTGGGGTGGCGGTGACTTTGCCGGCGGTATGGCGACGCGGCGTGGCAGCGTATTTTCCGTTCTGGTTGTCGCGGCGCTCTCCGGGTTCGTCCTGCTCTTGCTCGCGGTCCTGATCGTGGGTGAGGCGTTGCCGGACAGATGGAGTATGGTGTGGGCGGCCGCCTCCGGCGCATCGGGCGGATTGGGCATCGCGGCACTCTACCGCGCGCTGGCGATCGGCCGCGCGGCGACCGTTGCTCCGACGGCGGCCGTGATCGGCGCTGTCCTTCCCCTGGTCGTTGCGTCCGCGACGGCAGGATTTCCCACTCCTCTTCAGCAGCTGGGGTTCGTGATCGCCATCGTGGCGATTTGGCTATCGTCGCGCGGGCCAGGTGACGATGGGCGTCCCGCGCGCCGTGGACTTCCCCTTGCGATGTTCGCCGGCGTGTGCTTCGGTGGCTTCTTTGTGTTCCTGGCTCAGGTCGCGGAAGGCCCCGTACTCGCCCCGATTGCGATCGCACGATTCGCGACGTTGATCGTTGCCGTTGTTGCGGCAGGAATCACGCGCTCGGGTAAACTTCCACGGCGCGGCCTCATCCTGGCCGTACTTGCGGGCGTGCTCGACACGGGTGGGAACGCATGCTACCTCGTCGCCACGCAGTTCACCCGCCTCGACGTCGCGGCGGTCGTCGCGTCGATCTACCCGGCCGTGACGGTTTTGCTGTCCCGTTTTTTGATCAAAGAGAAAATCTCGAAAACACAATGGGTCGGCATCGCGGGTGCGCTAACGGCGATCGCGCTGATCGCGGTGTAGCGGGTGAGTTGATCCCCTCAGATTCGTGCTGACGGCCGTGATTCACAAATTTTCAGGCCACCCTTGACAGGTGACACCATAACAGTTATACTGTCATATAAGAGGTCAGAACAATGGTGCAGCTCCCAGAGCTAGATCAAACCTTTAGTATTTCACAGCTTACGGCGGCCACGGGCCTGTCACGGCGTACGATCCACTTCTACGTGCAGTCCGGTATGATCCCGCCGCCGACTGGCAGCGGCCGGCAGGCAATCTATGACGTGGAACACTGCCTGAGGCTTCTGGCCATCCGGCGGCTCAAGGAATCGACCCATCTCAGGCTCCAGGGTATCAGGGAGATCCTCGATCCCATGGGTCTCGGCGAGTTGCGCGAACTCGTCCGGAAGCAACTGGGCCATTCGGTCGACGTCGACGAGAGCGCGGAACATGCCCCCCCGGCGTCACAACCGGGCGACATGTCCCCGACGGCTCGAAGCTCCCTGTCGTTGCGCATGTTGAAGTCCTATCTCGAAGAGCCCGCGGAGGACGTTGCCGCATTGGATTTGCAAGAAGACGGAACACCCGATCGACCCGCGACACTGATGCCCGGAGGCATCCGGCGCGCTCTGTCGTTCCTGGGTGATCGCAGCGGCCAGTCCGACGAGCCGTCGACCGATTTGCGCGAGATCCAGGGTGATCTCAACACGTGGAAACGGATCACGATTACAGATGATCTCGAAATCCATTTTCGTCCGGGGGGTAACTCCCACTTTCTGCGAAACGTGACACGCCTGGTGTCCAGCGCCCGCAGACTTTTCAAAAAGTAAATCAAACCCACTGTGCATTTGCACAACTGACAAGGAGGGATTTTCATGACAAATTCATCGAACGGTTATCAATGGCACCGGCCCGATCTGGGTTCACCGCAGACCAGCGGCGCGCTTACCGTGTGGCCGCTCCCGGGCGACAGCCGTGGGGACGACTACATGCTGCTCGCCACGGCCGTCGAGAAGGGTATTGCGCGTGTGACCGAGGTCGGCGGCGGCAACGTGCCCGAAATCGAGATCGTGAACGATGGGAAGCTGCCGCTGCTCGGCGTGCAGGGCGAGGAGTATCAGGGCGCGAAGCAGAATCGCTCGCTGAACATCTCCATTCTGGCCGGCCCGGGGAAGACGCGGATTCCGGTTACCTGTGTTGAGCAGGGGCGCTGGGACCGCAGCCACGGAGATTTCAAGCCGGGCAGGTATGAGAGTTCGAAAATTCGAATGGAAAAAGCAGTTATGCTCAGCGCTTCCGTGAAAAAAGGTGTGACGGGCATGGCACGGTACATCGCCGACCAGGGCCGCGTGTGGGACGCGGTGGATGAGGTCTCATCGTCGCACGGCGTCAGCTCCCTGACGTCCGCGCTCTCCGATGTGTATGACTCGAAGCATGTTCGTCGCGTGGTCGATGAGATTGCGGGTGGGATTGACCTGCCGCCGGATACGCGCGGCGCCGTTGTCGCGATCGGGGGGCACCTCGTGGCGGCGGACATTTTCGAAAGCTCCGGTGTGTTTGCAACCGTCTGGCCGCGGATGATCGAGGGCTTTGCGCTGAGCGCAATGGGTGAAAAAGGCGTGCCGCCCTCTGCCGAAGCGGCGGAGTCATTTGTCGCCGCGCCGTGCCAGCTCGATTGGGTGGCGGCGCCGTCCGCCGGTCTGGGTGAGGATGTGCGCTGGGAGTCGAAACAGGTTGTTGCCACCGCGCTCTTCTGGGAGGGGCGGGTGCTGCACGGGTCGGTGTTTTCGCGGTAGGGTTCCTAGTCGCGGTAAAGCGCCTTCACATAACCCCAGGTGGTGTTGTGGTTGGCAGTCACCGCTTCTTTCGGGCCGTCGACGTGGACATCGATCGTCGGGTTCCCGTTCAGCCGGTCACCATTGGGTGCCCGGATGACGATCGTTGTTTCATGAATCAGCCCCGACCCGAGTCGGGTCCGATCGACATAGACGGTTACGCTGCTTTCGGTTCCGTTGGCGTAGCCGTTTGCAGGGGCCACGATAAGCCACGGGACGCTCAGGCGCGCCTCCCAGGCAATCGCATCGTTGCTACGGTAGCTCCTTATCATGAACGTATGCTGGTTATCAAAACGCTCGAAGTACATTTTGTCGGGATTCACACCTACGGATATCCCTTTTGGCCGTGGCTCTCCGACAACAACGGCAGAAACCAGCAGTGTTTGATTGCCGCCATTCGATTCGACGGAGATCGTTCCCAGGTGGGTTCCCGCGCCGAGCCATGTTCGGTCGGCAGTTACCGTGATTGTGCCGTCGCCGCTCCCTGATGACGGGCTCACGGTTATCCAGTGCTGGTCGTCGGTCAGTGTCCACGTCAGTTGTCCGCCGCCGACATTTCGAATGTCGAACGTTCGTGTCGTCCCCATATTCCCAAATCCCACACCTTCCATGGACACTTCGAGAAATGGAGGTCGCGCGAGTTCTTCACACTGACAGGACCGGGACGAGTTGATGTACGAAGTTCCGCCCGTTGCCGCTATCACATTTTGATCGCAATCGGCGGCCTCAACGAAGTATCGCGCGGGGTGAGGTAGAACGGGGTAGGCGCAGTCGGGTACTGACGTACCGCTGACCGCATAGTTCATCGTCAGCATGTGAATCGTGTTTACACAGGAACCATACCCGATCGATATACCGGTTTGGGATTCGCCGATGAAAACAGGCAGAACATTCGTGTCCTTGAGGAATGTGGCGCCGACCATACAGGCGGGTTTCGGCAGCCAGAACTGCGAGCTTGACACGCCCGTTGCGAGAGTATGAAGAACGTAGATTTGCAGAAGCCCTGGAGTGTTATCCTCAAAGCCGCAATTGGTTCCGGTGGGATCGGCGTACAGGCATATCGCTCCGCCTTGCGCGCTTACCAAAGCGGGAAGAAGGAGCAAAGTTGCCCATATCAGAGCAGTCCGTTTCACGTCAACACACCTCCATCGGTGTGTGGTCGGGCGCTTGCCCGTCCGTGCTGGCCTTGACGAAAATAGTATAGCCCTCGATGGCCCGGCGGTCAATACGGCTCGGAGGCTGCAGCCACGCCGTCCCGATCTATCGTGGGGTCTCAGCGAAGCCTGAACTGATACGGCATGTAAACGATCGCTTTCACCGGCTCATGCCGCTGCCTCGCAGGCTTGAAACGAGCTCTCTTTAGGGACTCGAGGGCAGCCAGCGCCATGGCGTCCGTCACATCCGATGTGTGAACGAGCGCGTCAAGAACCGTCCCGTCCGCTCCGACGGTGACTTTGAAAACGACCATACCTTCGATGCCTGCCTCACGCGCCAACTCCGGGTAGGCCGGTTTATCAAAGGATAGAAGCTCCGGTAGCTCATCAAACGCAATGAACCCGTTTGACGATGCAGAAACAGTCGGAGGTGCTGGAACGTCATCGACGAATTTGAGCGTTGTCGGAGGAACGTCATCTGGGTCATCTGGGTCATCTGGGTCATCTAAGTCCGTGAATTTCCCCGATGGCCACGGTATCTCTTCTGGTGGGGACGGGATGACGATTTCTGACGGAATATCGACGACCTCGATCACTGTTTCGGCCTTAACCGTGTACGGTTTGAATGTGAAGGGTGGGGCGAGGACGAACAAGAGCAGGTGGAAAACGGCAGCGACGAAGACTGCGCGACGCACGGTTTTCGGATACGAGTCCTTAAAGCGAGTAAACTTAGCAACGGCTCGTGGAAGCACGATTCGCCTCCCAGGTAAGGATTATGGTTGTGTGGGGTTCTGTAAGCGGGGCGCTGAGGTAAGGTCTGTTTATAAGATTCTGCGCAGGCTGCAATTTGTCAAGCGATGTCGATGCGCTTGACAAGTGCCCCCCGAGGCCCCTTCTTTCGTCCAGGTGCAACCTCAAAGAGGCCCCGCCGTAGCGAAAGTGCTTGTCATGCAGTGCAAGAGCCGGTTTGATCTCGTTGTACCTCACCTCATAATCTACCTGATCATTACCGCAGCGTCACTCGTCCCACGCCCATCGTATGCCCAGCGCATCGAGGGCCGCGTCATCGATGCCGAAACCAAAGCACCACTGGCTTTTGCGAACATCGTCCTGGTCGGCTCGTCAAAAGGCGCCATGTCTCTGGAGGACGGCAGGTTTGCCTTGCGCCGTGTGCCGGCGGGGACATACACGGTGAAGGTTTTGATGATGGGCTACAAGGCGGTGCAGCAGCGGAACGTTGTGGTACAACCGGACGCGGTGGTCAACCTGGTGTTCGAGTTACACACAACAATTGTCGCGGTAACGCAGCCCATCGATGTCTTCGCAGAACGTGTAGATGCT
>JAPUJU010000404.1 GCA_027296025.1 bacterium | reverse complement strand
CCGTGCCTCAGATATCGTCGAGCTGGAAGCGGTGGGCCGAAGGCCTGCTGGCGAAGAGCCAGCGCCGCCATGAGCCCGCCGATCCAGGGTGCTGCTAGCCCCGAACCCCTTTTCCGATCGGGCGATCGAGGAGTCGACGCTCGCGGGCTCGAAAACAGAACGGCTACCAACCGGAGGATACTCGCACGAGCTCCGCCGGTCCGGCCACAGCCCGAGCTTCAAAACGTCAATCTCGCCCGTTGATCTTCGCCACGAATCCGAAGACAGTGCGTTCGTCAGTGAGACGAGAGCGCAGGGCCGGGCTACTAAAGACGTCTTTAGTACCGGTAGTGGACAACCCCTCGGGTACGCGAAGATTCACCTGGTCCCGATCGGCCTTCCCTCTCAACCCCGTTCTGACCGGCGTTCACACGCAGAGAGAGGGTGGTGGGATTCGTCAGGTTCGGCTTTACGATCGAGGCGCCAACAGCGGTTGATGAAGCACGCCCGAGATCGCGTCCGGTCGACAGGGAGCCCTGGCCGAACGTACGAGATGAACATCTGAATTGTGTCGAGGGGCCAGGCATGGAACATCTGCACATCGCACGATTCCTGCCGTTCCCCCGGACCTTCGTCGTCATGACGTCTTTCCTCTGGTGATCGGATTCGCGACGCGTGTCTGCCTGGGCTCTCTCACAGGATCAGGCCCGTCTTCTTGGCTGTGTGGCTATCGCGTCTATGCGGAAAATCGCGTGGTTCTCCTCTCAATCTCACGTCCACGCCGCCTCCCCGACGCATCCCATCACCCCTCCTCTCCGAACACCTCAGAGATCAAGACACCGCGGGCAATCGGCGGTTTCTGATTTGGAGATCCCACGCCCGTGAAACACGTGTTTCATCAGAACGCGCCTCCTCCGACTTCCCCCCGAGCTCCCAATCCTCAACCTCGCCCGTTGATCTCTCTACCGAATCTGAAGACAGTGCGATCGTCGAGTCGCGAGATCGCCGCCACGAACGCAAAGGTATCGACTTCCTCCAGAAGTGGATCCCTTCTTTCGTAACTCCGCGAATCCCGCGAAGAAAGGATCCCTCAGAAAGGTATCGACTTCTCGAAGAAGTCCTCCGGATCTGTCGCTCGTGCGGCAGACGGAACGGGAAGAACGGCGTCTCGACAAGGATCGTCCAGGGGCTGCTTGGGCACTCGGATCCCCGACCGACCATGAAGTACGCCGCCGCGAGCGAGGCTGCCTGTCTCGACGCGGTAAGGAAGATCGGGTAGAGCGGCGGCGCCAGGGATAAACGCAGTCGCCGCTCTTCTCGGCCTCGCCAGCCTCCCGGTAACTGCCTTCTGAGGTAATCGTTGCCAGCGAACTTGCGGCCGCGATAACCGCCATGTGTAAGACCGAGCACGCAGCCCGACCCGCGGCAGGCTACGCCAGGCGTCTCGGCGAAGTCGGAATGATGTTCAAAGTTTGCTTGAAATTCGCGGGGCTTAGAGCTACACTGCATTAGTGAACTAATGCACCGAGGCGAGGGTAATGCGGATCGACCCACAGAGCCATGTACCCGTGTACTTACAGATCGTCGAACATCTTCGTTCGTCGATCGCGGCTGGCGTGTACCGCGCGGGCGAGGGGCTGCCGTCGCTGCGCGGGTTGGCCACGGATCTCCGCGTCAACCCCAACACCGTGCAACGGGCATTTGATGAGATGTGCCGTCAGGGACTGATTGAATCGCGCCGCGGCACGGGGATGTTCGTCTCCAAGCGCGGCGCTCATTCGGCGGTCGTCAAGGCCGAACAGACGGCCAAAGCGGGGTTCAAACAAACCCTGGCGACTGCCTTGGCCGCCGGCTTGGACGGAGACCGCATACGGGAACTGTTTGACGACGCGATGGCAGTGACTTCCAAGAGAGCGAAGGTGCGTCCATGACTTCCAACGGTGTTGACACTTTAGCAGTGGAAATGGTCGGAGTTACCAAACGATTTCGCAGCGGAGTCGCGGTTGATGACATGAACCTGACGATTCCACGCGGAACCACGCTCGGACTGATCGGCCCCAACGGGGCGGGCAAGACCACGACGGTCCGCATCTTGATGGGGACACTGGCACCGACGGCGGGTCACGTTCGGGTGCTCGGAATGAATGCCGCCACAATCCGCCACCGCGTCGGATATGTTCCCGAGCGTCACGACATTTATCCTTGGATGACCGTCGCCGAAGCGATCAGCTTCACAGCAACCTTCTACCCAACGTGGGACGCCGGGTACTGCCGGGAGTTGCTCGACCTCTTCGCCTTGGATGTCCGCAAGAGAGTGAAGCAGCTTTCCAAGGGAATGCTCGTCAAGCTCGGACTGCTCCTGGCCGTTTCTCATCGGCCGGAACTGCTCATCCTGGATGAACCGACGTCCGGCCTCGATCCGATCGTCCACGACGACTTTTTGGAAGCCTTCGTGCGCAGTATCTGCGGTCGGGGCACGACGGTGCTCTACTCCAGTCACAACCTGGAGGACATTCGGCGTCTGGCGGACTCCGTGTGCATTCTCCGCGCTGGGAAAATCCTCGTCCACAGCGGAGTGGATGAGCTATTGGCGTCGGTGAAGCGGATCCGCGTTGTACTCATTGATGGGCAGCTTCCGCAGTGGGTGCCGGACGGCACACTTGCCCAGAGAATTCAAAACCGAGAGTGGTTGCTCACCGTGGGGCACTTCGACACCACCGTCGCGAATCGCCTCAAGGCCGAGAATCCCGTCGAATCGCTGGACGTTTTCGATCTCACTCTTGGCGAACTCTTCAAAGACTACATTCTGGGAGAAGTCGCTCTATGAACAAGCTCCTGTGGAAGGACTATCGTCTCAATCGCCCGCTACTGATTCTCTGCGCGGCAGTCTGGGGAATGCTCTATCTCGTGGGAGTTGGCACGCAGCTCGCGATGGCGTGGCCTCGGTTACCGACCCTGGACGACTGGGCCGGAATGCTCATTTCCTGGGGCACGGTCGGGATGTATCTGACGTTCTGCTTTGCGGGTCTGTTTGGTGGCCATGCCATCGCCTGCGAACGAAACGACCGCAGTGCCAATTTTCTGGCCTGCCTACCGCCGACGAAAGGTCAGATTCTAACTAGCAAGTTGGTCGTCGCAGTTGGAACGCTCGCGGCCATGTTCGGCTGGGTTCTGTTCTCGTTGTATGTCATCGCGGCAAGGCTAAGTTCTGAGCCGGTCGATCTTGGGGAGATCGCAACGGTGCCTGGGCTTGCGACGGTTTCCGTACTCACGTTCGGTGTGGGCTGGATGGCCTCAGCCATGCTGGAGAAGA
>JAPUJU010000403.1 GCA_027296025.1 bacterium | reverse complement strand
ATGAAAAACCTCTCTTTCGCCGTGAACCTCCAGGACATCGTAGGCCCCAGTCACAAGCTTGATGTGGCGGACGATAAAACGTACCGGACGATGCTTGCCGGTGTCGGGTACACACATCCGCTTCGCGACGGCTCAGCGCTGCGCTTTGTTCTTCAGCTTGACCTCCCGCAGAAAGCCGACCAGAGCTTCCACGCAGGAGCCGAATACCAGTTCCGGCAGATCGGAATGCTTCGCATCGGGATGGACGACGGCAACCTGAGCTTCGGAATGGGCGTAACCGTACGGCGTTTCGGGCTGGACTACGCAATGCTGTCCCGCGACACGGCGGGATCGTCGCAGCCGATGACGTTTACGGCGCACTTCGGGGAAACCCTGCAGAAGCAGCGAAACACGATCGCTCAGCGCCAGGCGGACTTCGAACGGGAGCTCATTCGCGTCGCCTTCGTCAATCGCGTCAGGGAACACCGTGAACGGGCGATTTCGCACGAGGACCAGGGCAACATCCCGGCGGCGCTCGACGAGTGGAAAATCGTTCTCGAGTTCGAGCCGAGCGACTCGCAGGCAACCGGTCACGTGGCCGATCTGACAGAGTATCTGCTCGCCGAACAACAGAAACACATCGGCAATATCGAAAAGCGAGCCACGATCAGCGCTCACTTTGCGCAGGGACTCGCGCACTACCAGGCGAACGAATATGTCGCTGCCCGGCGCGAGTGGATGACCGTTCTGGAGATGGATTCCACACACGCGGAAGCCCTCACGTATCAGGCCCGCACGCAGAAGAAGATTACCGAGCTCGTCGAGACGCAGACGGCTCTTGCCAGAGACCTCGAAACGACGCTCCGCTACACGGAGGCCATCGGGAAGTGGAACAACATTCAAGTTCTCGATCCCGGCAATGAAAAGGCTCAGACAGCGATCCGTCGGATCGAGGGAGTCATACAGAATCAGAGCAACGCCGCAAAACGCCTCGAAATCGTCGAGCTCTACCAGAAGGCGCTCACGCAGTTTAACGACGGGAACTTCCTGGGGGCGATGGTGAGCCTGAACGTAGTAATGCGGCTCGAACCAGACCACGAAGATGCGAAGACGCTTCGATTCATGGCCCAGCGAAAGCTGACCCCTCTGACTGACAAGGAAGAGGCGCAGATCCGACGACTCTACCTCCGGGGTATGCGTTTTTATTCAAACAACGACTACACCCTGGCGATTGCTGAGTGGGAAGAAATCCTGACAATCGATCCGACGAACGAGAGCGTGAGGCGAAATATTAAGGAAGCCAAAGAGCGCCTCTCTCAACTCGGCAGCAACTAGGGAAAGACCGATGGCAACCGCGCAGATGCTGAAGGACGATCCGGTCGTACAGACCCGCGAGCTGACCGTTCGGGCGGTGGAGAGCCAGCTGAGCCGCGTACGCGACTTTGTTACGGAAATCTGTGAAGAAGCGTCGTTTTCCGTCCGGGATACGAGCAATACGAAGCTCGCTATCGACGAAGCGTGTACGAACGTCATTCGCCACGCGTATGATGGCGATTGGGGCGAGATCCGAATTACCGTGCGAATCAGGCCCGGTCGCATCGGGTTTTCTATAAAAGACACCGGCAAGAACTTCGACTTCACCGCGGTCAAGGATCCGGATCTGAACCAGTTTGTCGAAGTCGGCAAGAAGGGCGGGCTCGGGATTTTTCTCATCAACCGCCTGATGGACGACGTCTCCTACCGGAGCTCGTCCGCCGGGAACGAACTCGTCCTCGAGAAAAGCAGCCAGTCACTGGCGCTTATGTTGCCGACGGACATCGGCTGGAGGCAATCCCTCCGCTTTCGCATCGGGCTCCGGGCGACTCTCGGTCTGTTCATCCTCATGGCGGGAATCGGGTCGTTCATGTTCATCAAACAGACCGATTCGATCAACAACCAGAAAGTTGCCCGCTGGTGGGAAAAACAACGGCTGGCCGAGAACGTCGCGAACAACAGCACCGAGTTGCTAATGACTCCGGAAGTGTACTCCGTCGAACAAACCAATTTGAACTCGTTCGTAACTCGCCTGCTCCGAGGTGAGGACCTTGCATACATCCTCGTCACGGATCTGTCGAACACAATTCTTGCCTCCGGTAGCATTGAGGAGATCTTTACGACGCACAGTCGGCCGACCGGGGAAGTCATACTTCGCGACGGCGATGTGGTGTGGACGCGCCACCAGCTCGACAACCAGTGGATAAGGGACATCATGCAGACGGTTACGGTGACCGGTGTCGACGGCGTGACCGCCACGCTCGGGTACGTTCACGTGGGCGTAATCGAGAGCGTTCTCGGAAACGACATCAGTGATCCGCGCCCGGGCACGGTTCTGACGCTGTTCGCATTCTTCCTGGTTGGTGTGACGCTTGTTATGGCGCTGGTGTCAGTGTTCATGAAGCCGCTGCGGGCGCTAGCCGACGGCGTCCGGGCCATCGGCCGCGGGTCGTTCGACGGGACGATCAGCGTTGAAGGCTCGTCGGAAATCGGCGAGATTGCTTCGGTTTTCAACGACATGAACAAGAAGTTCCAGGTGGTTCGCGAGAGCATGGTGGAACAGGAAAAGCTTCAGAAGGAGATCGAGGTCGCCAAGCAGATTCAACAGGCGTTACTTCCCGCGAAAGAGCCGGATGTCGCCGGCTTCGACATCGCGCCGTATTACCAGGCGGCGAAGGATGTCGGCGGTGACTATTACGATTTCGTCATGGTCGACGAGGATACGCTCGGTGTGGTCGTAGCCGATGTCTCCGGCAAGGGTGTCCCAGGTTCGCTGGTGATGACAATGATCCGTACTGCGCTGCGTATGGAAGCCAGGGGAAACAAGAATGCTTCCGACGTGATCTCGAAGATCAACGATTTCGTCACCGACGATATCAAGAAGGGCATGTTCGTCACGATGTTCTACATTATTCTCGACTCTAAAAACCGTGTCATCAGCTATGCGAGCGCCGGGCATAACCCGATGATCCTCTACCGGCACCAGACAAAAGAGACGTTTTTTCTCAATCCGAAGGGATTCCCCGTGGGAATCTCGCTTCCGGACCAGGCGCTCTTTCGCCATTCGATCAACCTCGAGCAATTGAAGCTCAAGAAAGACGATATGCTGGTCGTCTACACCGACGGCGTTACGGAGGCGATGAACTCTGAGCGCGACCAGTTCGGCGAGGAGCGCCTCATCGCAGCGGTCAAGCAGCACGGGTACCTGCCTGCGGACGAGTTCATCGAAGTGCTTGAGAAGGAGATCCACACGTTTACGGACGGAAATCCCCAGAACGATGACATCACGGTCGTCGCGGTCAAGGAAAAGCAGTCCGCCGACGATGTTCTCTTCGATATCCGTAGAACCCTTTTCGACATGGTCGAAGTTCAGGTTATCTGAGTAAAGGCGGCGTGCGATTAGATGAAAGTGTCGCCTTCGACCTACTACCGGTACAAGAAGCGACGCGCCGCAATGGGTGACCGTGGGTTGAAGAACACTGTGCTCCGCGAGGACGTTCGGCTGCTGCGCCTGAGTACCGACGAGTGCAAACGCGTTCTCGAGATCATCAAGCTCGACACGGAAAAGGGAGCGAAGCGAATCGCTGAAGAATACAACAAGGATGCGGACAAGCCTCGCCGTCTTACCGATCGAATGGTCTACGCTGAGCTGAGGCGTCTCAAGCTCAATACGAAAGAGCTGCGGGCCGATTACCTCAGACGGTTCGGGCCGGACCAGCCGCGTCTAGCCTGGCAGGGTGCGGACTCCACAGACGGGAAGAATGGCGACGGTTCCTGATCGGATCGCACACCGCAATTTGCGATACCCTTCTGAGGGCAACCATGGGGCCTGCCATCGCCAGCTGCTTGAAGAAAATGATGTAATACGTTGTAAACAAGTTATTTATGGCATCGTTGGCTATGTGACCCAGGAGCCGACTCGCGCAGTCTTTTGGACTGAGACTTGCAACAATGGGGAAGAACTCTCATGGAAAAGCTCCTAATTTCAGAAGAGAAAGTCGATTCGAAGGATCCCATGGTCCTGATAAGCCTCAAGGGCGCGATCGAGACGACGAACGCCTCCGCGCTCGAGGATGCAATCTCGAGGCTTATCGCGGAGCAGTGCTTTCGCATCGTTGTGGATCTCTCGGAGGTCAGCTACATCAGCTCTGCGGGCTGGGGAATCTTCATAAGCGAGATCAAGAGGGTCCGCCGCGAAGAGGGTGACATCAAGCTCACCTCGATGCGCCCCGCGGTTCGCGAAGTATTTGAACTCCTCGAGTTCAACAATATCCTGCGGCCGTACGACGTCAGGGATGACGCGATCAATGACTTCGAGCCCGACGTGACGAGCAAGCGCCCATCAAAAGCCCGAAAAACGAAGAGCAACACCTAGTCACCACAGAGAGGGCCCTCGTCATGCCAGTGCACGGAATCGTCGTCAATGTAATCGCAGCAAGCGCCAAGGATGGTATCTCAGTCGTCAAGGTGAACGGTTATCTGGACACCACGACCGCCACGGAGCTCGAGGAAGCGCTGTTTGGTCTCCTCAAGAAGGAAAGTTATCGGATCGTCGTCGACCTGTCCGACACGACCTACATCAGCTCTGCGGGCTGGGGTATCTTCATCGGCGAGATCAAAGAGATTCGCAACCGTGGCGGAGATCTCAAGCTCGCGGGGATGAACGGCGATGTGTTCGAGGTCTTCCAGTTGCTCGAGTTCCAGTCGATTCTCAACGCCCACGATACCACCGAGGAGGCGCGGCTCGCCTTCACGACCGTAACGGGAAAAAAGTCTCTGTAACGGGCGCGGGCCGTGAAATTGGTCCCTTTTCGTGCTTAACCTTTCCCCCTCGTCTCACTATAGTTAAGCGGCACTTTTCGCGCCGACCGCGCTACGCCGTGCGGCCCGTCGATCCGGGAGATTCATCCCACCGGTGGTCTGGCCGTGCCGTGCGGCCCTGGTGGAACCTCCGTGGCCAGAAGGGTGTTAAAACGGTTACTCCATGGGAATCCACTTTCATATCGGGGCTCTCCTGCTCGCGATATTCCTCGTCGTCGTGGCGGTGTTCGCTTATCGAGGGACGACCCCATCGATCTCAACCGGGCTGCGTGCGCTGCTGACCGGACTGCGGGTGACGTCCTTTGCCCTGATTGCCTTCCTCCTGATGGATCCGAGGTACATTCTCAAGTCTGACAAGCCGGAGCCGGCTCACGTTGTGGCGCTCATCGATCGGTCGGCCAGCATGTCGCTTCCGACCGACGGATGGGTCGCAGATCAGAATCATCGACGGTTCGATACGGCAGAAATTTTGGCCTCCGACCTGGGGTCGCGCGTGCGTGATCGCGGGGGCAGATTTACTACCGTTTATTTCTCGGACGATCTGGTGCCAGCGCAGCAGGACACCATCGGCCCCGACGGGCAGGGCACGGGCATCGAGCGCTCGCTGCAGTCCGCGTACAAACAATATGAGGGGGATAATCTCACCGCGTTCATTGTTCTTTCCGACGGGGCGAATACCGAAAGTCGGCTGGTTCGGGAAGCACTCCCGGATGTCCCTGTCTTTGCCGTGGGTTTGGGGGATACCAGCGCGGCAGAAGACGTGCGGATCAAAGAAGTCGATTACAACAGCATCGTCCGCGCCCCCTCGAAGACGACGATTTCTGCCCGTGTCGCGTACTCGGGGAATACGTCACGACGTGTGCGGCTGCGTCTGCTCGAGGGACGCCGTGTTGTTTTTGAAAAGGACACAGTACTTACGTCCGACGGGAGGGAGTTCGCGCAGGAGATCACAGTGGAGTTTCCGGAACCGGGACGCCGGCAGTTCGTTCTGGAAGCACGCGTCGATGGGGAAGACATGGAGCCTGAGAACAATCGGCGGGACATTGTGATCGAGGCGGAGAAGGCGGGGGTCCGCATCCTGATAGTGGATATGCTGCCGTCCTGGGAGCTGCATTTTCTGACAGACTTTCTGCGACGGGACGAGACATTCGACTTCAGTCTTGTGTCGACACTTGGCGCCGGGAGAATCGTGGGAGAAAAACTGAAAGATCGAAGCGAGCTAGTGAATAACCTCAGCGACTATGATGCCATCGTCATCGCGTCCGTCGACAATGAACTGTTCGACGCGGAAGTTGTACGTGCGATCACCGCGTTCGTACGAGAGGAGGGCAAGGGGCTTCTCGTTCTGCCGGGCCAGTCAAGTCTCTTCGAGATGCGGGATGCGTGGAACCGGATGAGCGATTTGCTTCCCGTCAATGGTTCTCCACCGCTCCGGTTCAACCTTCAGTTTACGAGCGTTCGTCCCGGGGCACAGGCGAGCACCAACCCGATAACGGCTCAGCTCGTCCCGCTTCTCAGTCAGACGGACTGGCAGCAGCGAAGCCCGCTTCTCGGATACTACTCTTCGCTTGCGCCGAAGACCGGAGTCGAAGTGCTGCTCGAGACCGCCGGTCAAAGGGCACCGGTGTTCGTTTACCAGGCCACGGGCAAGGGACGCGTCGCACTGTTGAGTGTCGGCCCCCTGTGGCGGTGGAAATTTCTCGCGGAGAGCAGCACGCTCTACGATGAAATGATTTCCCGCCTGCTCGATGTACTCTCGCGTGGCGAAGACACCGAGCGCTTCATGCTGGTTTCCGGCAAAAGTGTCTACGACTCGGGTGAAAAGTCTGTGTTCACCGCGGAGATTTTCAACGAGAAAATGCAACCGGTGACCGGCGTAACGGTCCGCCTCGTAATTGCCCGGCTCGAAGAAGATGGCGGCGAAGTGCCGTTGGAGATCGTGTCGATGACGCGTGAAGGCTCGGACAATACGCGGTTCAAAAAGGCATTGTCCCCTCTGCCGCCGGGTGACTACCGCATCACCGGCGAGGCCGATGTCCAGGGCCGGACGATTCGGTCCCAGCCCGTTCAGATCGCCGTCTCCGAAGTATCGGTCGAGTTCCACAACGTCCGTCAGGACCGCGACCATTTGGAGCGCATTGCCCGCCGGTCCCGCGGTGAATACGTCACCGTGGTGGGGGTCTCGGACCTGGCCGACCGCTTGAGGCTCGAGCCTCGAGTTGTCGAAACGACGTACGAACTTTCGTTTCGGACGAGCATGTTCATTTTTGTCGCGATTCTCCTCCTGCTCGGCACCGAATGGATGATCCGCAAACGCGCTGGAATGATTTAGTCCCATTTTCTGCTTTCGAAAACGGACCACCTCTGTTATAGTATCGTTTGTGGGAGGTGGTGCGGATGTGGAAGTTTCTCCCTCTCTTTTTGTTCGTTTGGTCCTCCCCTTCAGATTTACGGATCCTCATCAACGAGGTGTACTACGACCATCCCGGCCTCGACACCGGGCACGAGTTCGTCGAATTGATCAATGGTTCGTCCACGCAAGTGTCGCTTACTGGATACGAACTCAAGTTTCACGACGGTTCGTCTTCGGGTTGGGTGACGATATGGGCGGGTAGCTCCGCGGACAGTGTGGCGCCCGCGGAATTGTTTCTGCTCGGCGATGACCTTGTGCCGGGGACCCCGGACGCCCTTGTCACGCTTCGCCTGCAGAATGGGCCGGACGCGGTTGGCCTTTTCCTCGAGGGAGTCTGTGTCGACCGGATCGGTTACGGTGCGTTGAAAGATACCCTTTACTACGAAGGTAATTACGCAGAGGACGTGGCGGCAGGCAGGAGTCTTGCCCGGCAGCCGGACGGCCGCGACTCCGATGACAACGCGCGTGACTTCTATTCGGCAACGCCATCACCCGGCGCGCGGAATATTCCGCAATTCGACGTGACCATCTCGCCCGGCCCGGCCACACCGCCACGCGCCGCGTTGACCCAAGGTGCCGAAGAAGTTTTATTCCGCGTGGAGAATCGTGGTGTGTACCGTATCGAGTCCGGTGGCGTCACCGTAACCCTGCGTGACTCATCGTCGGCAGGATGGCAGATGCTTGGCTACGTCACGGCAGGCGCGATGGAGGTCGGCGGAGTGTCCGATGTGAGCTTTTCGCTTCGCCTCGCCGGAGGCTATCACTTTCTGTTCGCATTGGCAGAGTGGCCGGCCGACGAACGCCCGATGGATAACGTTGCGCGAATCGTCCGAAGGGTCGGCCCCTCGGATGTATTGATCAGCGAAGTGATGAGCTATCCGGCGTCCGGGTGTCCCGAGTACGTTGAGGTCACGAACGTCGGATCACTAACCTTTCCCGTGGCCGGATTCGCCATCCGCGACGCGGTGCGTGCACCGGTCCGGCTGTTGACGACGGGGGAGCTTCCACCCGGTGGATCGATCGTGATCACAGGGGATCCCGGGTCGCTGATCGAATGGTTCTCCACGCTGTCGATCGACGCGGTCTTCGGAGTCGACGGGGCGTGGCCTTCACTGAACCATTCCGGCTCGGGGACGGTCGCCGACTCGGTGATTCTGCTCGATGCGTACGGAATCGTCGTCGATGGCGTCGCATATCCCCCGCAACCCGCAGACACTCGCGGAACGAGCCTGGAACGCGTCGATCTTTTTCCGGGGGGTGGGAACACGTGGGTGTTGTCATCAAGCGTCGGCGGCGGTTCTCCAGGCCGGCGAAATCCAACGGCGATTCATGTGGTTCCATATGGCAATGCGATGCGCGTGTCGCCGCGGACGTTCGACCCGGATCGGGGAGAGAAAATCCTGATCACCATTCCAGAACAGCCGCGGCCCGCGCGCGCGGTCGTTCGTGTTTTCGATGTCGACGGAACGGAGGTACGCGAACTGGGGGCGACGAACCGGCTGCCGTTCGTGTTTGTGTGGGACGGAATGACAAACACGGGTCAGGTGGTGACGTCGGGCGTCTATGTGTTGACGTGTGAGTTTATCGACGGGGGTGGGGTGCGGCGTGTGGAAAAAGTTACGGTCGGGCGCGGCCGCGCAAGATAGCCGTAGCGCATTGCGCGCTGTGGCGACGATCGCTTGTTTGCTCTGCCCACTCCCGGATGGAGCGCTTGCGATTGGTCTGGAGTACCGCAATCCGGAAGAGCAGGTTCTGGGGATTGATGCAACCGTGCTGCGGGTCTTCGCGACGCGACCCGGTAACCGTACGGGTTTTGCAGAAGTCGGAGAACGGCACCTGTTCAATATGGCCGGGCTCGTTGCCCGGTATGCGCGTGCCGGCATGCGGGGCGGACGTTTGGGTACAGCGGTTTCCGTCGTGGCGCTCTCGTCGGACATCGGTGGAGAAGACCTCCTGCAGGCTGAGGTGTTCTACCGGGAAACGTCGACTGTTCTGGTTGGCGCGAGTGCGGGGCTTCACTCGGCGCGAATCGACGGTTTTCGTCCGTCGTTTCTTGCGACCGTCTCCGTACAGGTTGCCGTGGCGATTGAACGCCTCGTCGTAGGGTACTCGGCCAGGAACTTCCGTGTGGCCGGTGAACAATTGGACGGAGTGGACGGTACGATGTATGTTGCCCTAACCGGGAGCCGTTTCGTCCCCGTCTCGCGCGTCCGGATTACGCGAAACGGTTTCTGGTCGATCTCGGCTTCGCTCCGTGTCGACGTCGGACCGAACGCGGGCGTATCCGTCGGTTACCTCGGTGGCACCGGATCGCTCTCGAGTGCCGCTCACGTCCACGTCCGACGGGTCGGCGTTGCTGTAGAGGTTTCCACTCACCCCGTACTCGGTTTGTCCAAGTCGCTCTTCGTAACGTGGGGTGCTCAGTGAGCGCCGCGGGCGTATTCGTCATTGGCGTGCTCGCTCTGTGCGGCTGTGCGGCGACGGGTTCTGTATCGTCACCGTCGGATACCCGGGGTGATGCTTCTGTACAGTCAGATTCCATGGCCGCCATCGAGGATGTTCTATCCGAAGTCAGTTCCGAGGAGTTACCCGCGCCCGTCCCCTCCGAAGTGCCACGTACCTCGAAGGCGGCCGTTATGGTTCGCCGCGTGGATGTATCCGTTATCACGGGCGCGAGATCGCAGACCCGATGCCTCGCGCAAGCCGGACCGATCACCGTTGGGTATCGGGAAGACGGTGTGTCGCGGCGATGGTATGCAGGCTACACCAGGCGCGGGTTCGTTCGACAGATCCTGGTCGGCAATCAGAAAGTGCAAGTGGGAGAGCGGATCGCGTTTGGCCGCGGCTTTGGATCATTTCCCACGTCCTCGTTGCGACCCGTGTCGGTCGGTTTTCGCTCTACACCCTCGTTGTCACGCTGGTTCGGGGGACCGGCCGTATCCGTGGTTATGGCCGCTGGCCGGTTGACCGCACACACGGTAATGACGCTCGTACCGGAGCGGCCATGGCAAAACGGTCCGAGTTGGGCACTGGCTTCGCTTGTCGGTACGGGGGGGGGCTTTACGATGGGTGTCACAGTCGCCTCCGATGTTCAGCGCGATGCCCCGGACCCGTTTGCCACCCGGCCCACACTCAGATCCGCGCTGGTGTCGCTTCACGGTGACTGGCGTGACTCGGATGCGCGCGTTTCTTTCGAGTGTGTTCGTTTCGGGGACGGCCGACTCTTCGGTGCCGTGCGCGCGATTCGGCGCTCACCGGCGCGCTGGTCGCTGCTCTTGTTCCGCGTCCCCGTCTTTTCCTCGGGCTCGCTTCCGGGCTGGACCGGTCGGCCAACAATGAACGAGCGGATCGGTTGTCTCCTTGAAGCACGCCGCCGGGTCGGGTGGTTCACAGGTAATGGTTCGTTCGAAACGGTCGTGCTCCGTCGTGCCTTCAGCGATCGCCTGACGCACCGGTTTCACGCGGCATGCATTCTGCGAACCCGAACGCACGTATGGCAGTTGACGGCGAGGGTTCGGCGAGACCACGAGACGACGTGGCCTGCCGGCGTGCTACCCGGTGATGCACGTGTGACAAACGAGTGGACTGCCCGGCTCCGATCGGTCCTTCGAATCCGGAACGGACTGTGGTCGCATCTCATGCTCGTCGAGTATTTTCCGGGACGATTTCGTCGCACGGACGGCGTGCTCCTTACGCTCGCGTCTACGGCCATGTCCGGTCGCGTCGAGCTGTCGTGGCGGATGTCGGCCTACGATATTCCCGCCGGACGTGTCGGATTCATCAGCCGGCCGGGGATCGGCACGTTCGAATTCTTCTCCTCCGTCTACGGCCGTGGCTCGGATGTCTCGGTTCGCGCACGCCTGGCAGTGTCGAAGGCAATTCGCCTCGAAATCTACGTTGGAGCACCGTGGCAGAAGCATGCTCGGGCTTACGCCGGACTCCGAATCCGACTCTGACAATAGACTGTTCAAATTGTACAATTGACACGGGTTTCGCGGGTTTGTTAGCCTCACGGTTTAGGCAGTGGGGTGGGCAGAAGGGCAATTCGCGAGCGACCCGCTGTTCGACGTACCCATCGCTCGATGGGTCAGGAGCAAACGTTGGCCGATCCAGTTTTTGCAGAACGTTTGAAAGCACTCGACATCGAGACGAGTTTCGAGATTCTCGCCCGCGCGCGAGCGCTGGAGGTCAAAGGCCGTGAGATCATTCACCTCGAAATCGGAGAACCGGATTTCGAGACGCCGGCCAACGTACGTGAAGCCGCCGTGAAGGCGATCGGGGACGGGTATACCCACTATGGCCCGTCCGCCGGACTTGCCGAGGCAAGGAGCGCAATCGCCGAGTTTGTCGGACGCGACCGTGGCGTTCCGGTGACCCCGGACCAGGTCATCATTACTCCTGGCGGGAAATCGATCATTTTCTTCTCTATGCTTGCGCTTGTGGAGCCGGGCGATGAGGTGATTTACCCGAACCCCGGATTTCCGAATTACGAGGCCACGATCAACTTCTGCGGTGGGGTCCCTGTGCCGATGCCGCTTCGTGAAGAGAACGGTTTCTCTATCGACCTGGATCACTTCGAATCGCTTGTGACAACAAACACGAAGCTCTGTGTGATCAACTCACCGCAGAACCCGACCGGAGGTACTTTCTCAAAGGATGTGCTTGAAGGCATCGCGTCGATCGCGTCGCGCAATGGCTTCTATGTTCTCTCCGACGAGATCTACTCCAAAATAGTCTACGACCGTCCTCACGAGAGCTACTATTCGATCCCGGGCGCTGCGGATCACACCATCCTTCTCGATGGGCATTCGAAAACCTATGCGATGACGGGTTGGCGCCTGGGCTACGGCGTCATGCCGAAGGAGCTTGCCGTCCAGGTGGCACGAATCGCCGGCAACTCGAGCAGCTGCACGTGTTCGTTTACGCAGATTGCCGGCATCGAAGCGCTTCGCGGTCCGCAAGATGCAGTCGTCAAGATGGTCGACGAGTTTCGCGCGCGCCGCGATTTGATTGTGGATGGCGTCAACGACCTGGCCGGCTTCCGTTGCCACAAACCGACAGGGGCGTTTTATGTTTTCCCGAACATCACCGGTACGGGCAAGAGCTCGAAAGAGCTTGCGGCCTTGCTGATGGAGAAGGCGGGCGTCGCCGTTCTCGCCGGGACCAGTTTCGGGAGCAACGGCGAAGGGTTCATCCGAATGTCGTACGCCGTCTCACGAGAGAAGCTCTGCCGCGCGCTCGAAAAAATCGGCGACGCACTTCGTTAGTCGAGGCAGGCATCTTGCGATGAAACATTTGGACATTCTGGCGCTGGGCGGCAACGCCATTCTACCGGCTGGAGCCATCGGGACGATCGAAGAGCAGCTCGCCGTTACGCGCACGGCGATGGGACACGTCGCTGATCTCCTGTGCAACGGCCGCCGCGTGGTGCTGACCCACGGAAACGGTCCGATCGTCGGTAATATTGTTTTACGAAATGAGGTCGCCAGGGATATCGTTGCCCCGATGCCGCTCGACGTGTGCGGCGCCGACTCGCAGGGCGGGATCGGCTACATGATTCAGCAGACTCTTCGGAATGTTCTCGCAGACAGGGGAATCAAACGCGAGGTGGTGGCTGTTATAACGCAGGTGTGTGTGGACGAAAACGATCCGGCGTTTTCGAATCCCGTGAAGCCGATCGGGCCTTATTTCGACGAAAAACAGGCAAACGAGATCGCCTGGGAGCGCGGCTGGAAATTCACGGAAACGGACGATGGGAAGTACCGGCGTGTGGTGGCGAGTCCCACCCCGATCGACGTCGTCGAAAAAAACGTTATCCGCCAACTTGTCGAGTCAGACGTGGTGGTGATCACGGTCGGCGGCGGCGGCGTCCCGGTCGTGAAAATCAACGGCAAATACGCGGGGCGGGAAGCGGTGATCGACAAGGACCTTGCGTCGGCGTTGCTGGCCCGTGAAATTGGGGCGGAACGGTTTTTTATTTTGACGGATGTCGATGCAGTGTACAGAAACTTCGGGTCTGATTCTCCGGAGCCCTTGAGGGAAGTAACGGTGGGTGATGTGTCGCGGCTTCACAAAGAGGGACACTTTCCGCCGGGAAGCATGGGGTCGAAAATCCGGGCCGCAATCGAGTTTCTCGAGGGTGGAGGGAAGAAGGTCATTATTTCCGATCCGAACAACCTGTCGGCGGCGGCCGAAGGCCAGGCAGGCACGACGATCGTTCCGGGTGAATAGTGGAGATAAAAGTCCCATACGGAAAAGAAGAGAAAGTGCTGCGGCTCCCGCCGGAAATCCGGGTCGACTTTCTCACGCCGGAGGACAGCACGCCGATCGATGACGTCGGCGAAACGCTAACCGCGGCCTGCGACGCACCGGTCGGTATGGACGCTCTCGCGGACATGCTGACGCCGGATTCAACCGCCGTGATACTCGTAGCGGATCTCACCCGCGGCCACGGAACGCACGAAATCCTTCCGCTCTGCATTCAGTATTTGAAAGACAACGGAGTCCCATCGAACGCGATCCAGGTTCTGATTGGGCGTGGGGTGCACCGCAAATTGACCGAGGAGGAACGTGAGTCCTTTCGCTCAGGCGGATTTCGCGGTGTCCGATTTGAAG
>JAPUJU010000402.1 GCA_027296025.1 bacterium | reverse complement strand
GGACTCAGAGGCAACCTGGCACAGAACTTGACGTGGGATATTGTGCGGCGGTTGCGCGGTGAGACGGATTTGAAGATCCTTATCAAAGGGATTGTCACGCGCGAGGATGCCCGTCTCTGTCTGGAGCATGGAGTGGATGGCCTCGTCGTGTCGAACCACGGCGGACGGGCCGAGGAAAGCGGTCGCGGGACGCTGGATAGCCTGCCGGAAGTCCTCGAAGCCATCGACGGAAGAATTCCGGTGTTGATCGACGGCGGATTTCGACGTGGCATGGATATTTTCAAGGCTCTGGCTCTCGGAGCCAAGGCGGTTCTGATCGGCCGACCCTATCTGTGGGGTCTGGGAGCATTCGGTCAGCCGGGGGTGGAGAAAGTCCTGGAAATCTTGCGCTTGGAGCTCGAGCTCGCCATGATGAACGCGGGAACTCGATCGATCAAGGAGATCAACCGATCCTATGTTGGCGTCGCCTGATGGCGTTCAGAATCGCGCCTGGCGCGTGCCGAACGTGAGCAGGTTCTCGAGACCCCAGCGGCGTCTCGAAGGCCGATGAGGGTGACGACAGAGACGCTCACCTTCCGAGCCTGTCGATTCCTCGGGGCTGGGGGGTCGACTCGGTGATGATCTTCCAGGTCGCTCCCATTTCACGCAGGTCGCGGAAGTCGCGCGGGGCGTAATCAAACTCGAGGTGAGGCGTATCTAGGCGCTTCTCCCCTTTCTTGGCCCGCGCGCGCATCGCCGCTTCGAGGATGCCGGTCACCAACAACGTCCGCTCCACCGGATACGGCGCCCGGCGGTGGACGAAGTGATGCTGAATCGCGTGGGACAGGCCTTTGAACAGACAGCGATTCTGCCATGGCCCGACGTAGAAACTGGTGGCGTGGATTCTTGACTCGCCTTTCAAGCGGCAGGCGAAGTTCCAGCGGGTGCTGTCGTTGCCGATTCGCAAAACCAGTGCCTTCAGGCCGTCTTTGTAGGTGACGCGTAGACCGTGCGGTTCGCCGCTCCGCTCGGAGAGATCGAACCGCACAAGCGACGGGAGCTTGCCGCCGAACTGCGCGGCCATCGCCGCTTCGGCCAGATCGACCGACCAGCGGCCTTTCTGGGCAGCGCTCCACAGTGCACCGCGGTCGAGGAACTCGACGAGCGAGACACCGGTTTCGCCGCCCTTGCGTGACTCGATCATGGACTGAAGCACCTCCAGCCCGTGAAAGTCGTACGACTCCAGCGGACCGCCGTGCACCACCACCGCTTCCTCGAATTCCGTCCCCGGCTCGAGCTCCAACGGCGGCCGGCGCTGCGCCAGAGCGACGGACGTGCCGGCCATGAACGGGATGCCCAGCTCCTGTGTCGTGTCATACATTTCCTTGGCCCAGTCCCAGCGGTAGGACAGGTGCTTGTCGTTGAACAGAGGGACAAACCGACCCGAGCGGCGCATGACCGCGACGATCTCGTCGAAGAACCGCTTGCGCGGGTATTCGCGCTGGCCAAGCTGGTTCGTCGGGTAGTTGCCGTGCTCGCCGATCGACATGACGCCATCTACAGCGAGCTGCTTGCCCCCGAGACAGAGCGCGGCATCGATCGTCTCATAGATCGGAATACCGTACTCCCGCGCCGTCGCGCGCAGCATGTCTCCTTCCTGAGTCTGGTCCGCATAAAGCGAAACCACGTCAACACCAGGGTCGGTTCGCTTGCCGTTGAAGAGATAGGGCTCGAGAAAGTTCTCGAGAATCACGTGCGCGTGTGAACGATAGGTCATGACCGTGAAGATGGCCGCAACCCGCGGACGTTTTCTGGAGTCATCGCCTCGCAGCCCGATCGCGGTCAATCCCGTACAGCCCAGTGCCGCCGTCGTCGCACGTAGAAACCCACGTCGCGACAAGTCGTCGTGCCGGAGCGTATCGAAGCGCATGGGGACCTACTCTTTCGACTTGCTGTGTTGCGCGCCCCTATCAGAAAACCACTTCATGACGGTATATTGCACATGCGGCTCGCTGTCAAAGGTCTCCTTCGCGTACTCGAGCCGTCGCCACGAGCAGCCGTCTGCCCTTTGACAAAAAGGGCACACTATTCTCTATTCCGTGTGCCATTTTTTGAGACGATGGCTTTCCATCCGCAACCCCATCCACGATGATCTCGGTTGCGAGTGAGATTGTATCCGTGCCAATCACAGGCACGGGTGACCAATGGAGCCGCGCATGAAACGTCTGCTAGGAATATTGCTTGTAGTGGCCGTGGTGGGATGTGGATCGAACGAGAGCGTGGGTGATCCCAGCGGCGACTCAGTTGCCGCCTTGGAAAAGCTCGAAGCCCGCATCGAACGAAATGACCGGGGTGAGGTCATCAGTGTAGACCTGAGCGCCACCCAAGTCAGCGATGCGGAGTTGGCGCACCTCAAAGCGCTGGCGAGCCTGCAGATTCTCCATCTGTTCAACACTCAAATTGGCGATACGGGGCTGATCCATCTGCAGGGGATGACCGATCTGCGGGAGCTCGGCCTGGGCCGCACCCGGATCACGGACGAGGGATTGGTTCACCTCAAGGACTTGACCAGCTTGCAGACGCTCGATTTCAGTTGGTGCTCCAGGATCACGGGCGCGGGGCTTGAGCACCTCAAGGAGCTGACGAACCTGAGGGATCTCTCCCTCTACAAGACCAAGGTCACCGACGCGGGCTTGGTCCATCTCAAGGGAATGACCGATCTCGAGAATCTCGCGTTGCCAGTTCTGGGGACCAGCGACGCAGGCGTGGCCGAACTGCGGAAATCCCTGACGAAGTGCGAGATCAACAGGCTAGATTACTAGGTCAAAGGCCTCACGTGTCCCTTGAGCGGCGAGAGCTCAACGAAGACGCGCTCGAGGACCCCCGCCACGTTGCCTTCTCGAAGCGAAGATAGTGGAACACGTTACTCGAATTCTCACTCAGGTCGAAGCTGGCGACGCAGCTGCCACCGAGCAGCTGTTGACGCTGGTCTACGACGAGCTGAGAAAGCTCGCCGCCGCGAAGCTGGCCCGAGAAAAGCCGGGCCAGACGCTGCAGGCCACCGCCTTGGTCCATGAGGCATACCTCCGGTTGGTTGGCCCCGGGCCGGATGTTCGATGGGACAACTCTGGACATTTTTTTGCCGCGGCGGCCGAAGCGATGCGCCGAATACTCGTCGAACGCGCTCGCCGAAAGAAATCACAGAAGCACGGCGGGGATTGGACCAGGGTCGAGCTCTCCGAACGACACCCGATCGCCTGCACCACACCGGATCAGCTCGTAGCGATCGATGACGCGATCGAGCGGCTCGCCGTCGATGAACCGGAGGCGACGGAGCTCACGAAGCTCCGCTTGTTCGCTGGTCTCTCCGTGGAGCAAGCCGGTGACTTGCTGGGTATGTCTCGCGCCACCGCCTACCGCCACTGGTCGTACGCACGAGCCTGGCTGAAAACTCAGTTGACCGATGAAGATTCTGCATCGTGAACAGCAGTTGGCGGCCGGGCCGACTCCTCGTCTGGACCAATAACGTTGCGTTTTTCCGACGTGCTACGCGCCGAAGAAGAAAGAATCATTCACCACGAAGGACACGAAGGTCACGAAGGAAGAAAAGATAGAACAAGACCGTCAATCCTTCCTATCTTCTGTCTTTCTCATGCTCTTCTTCGTGTCCTTCGTGTCCTTCGTGGTAGAAACTCTTATCTGAGCTGAACAAAGAGGTTAAGGAGGTTTTGCAACCCTATTGGTCTGGACGAGTTTTCGATGGACTCATCTCGTCCAGACGTCCAGACGAGTTTTTGCTGTCACCTCGTCCAGACCAATAACGTTGCGTTTTTCCGACGTGCTACGCGCCGAAGAAGAAAGAATCATTCACCACGAAGGA
>JAPUJU010000401.1 GCA_027296025.1 bacterium | reverse complement strand
ATGACCTCCACGTTGGCCTTGGCGAACATCTGAAACAAATACTCGTTCCCCGCACGTCGCGCGGGATCGCCGGTACACTGCTCCTCGGTTCCGAGAATCGCGAAATCGACACCCGCCTTCTGGAACAGCTTCACCGTCGCCCGTGTCACTTTCTTGGCACGCTCATCGTACGACGGGGCGCAACCGACCCACAAGAGATATTCCGCCTCCGGGTGCTCCGCGATGGTCTTGACGCCAAGCCCCTCCGCCCACGCCGCCCGATCTTCCGCCGGGAAGCCCCACGGGTTGGCGGCCGACTCGAGACTGCGAAACGCCGTTTGTAGTTCGCTGGGAAACTCCCCTTTTTCCTGCACTAGGTACCGCCGCATATCGGTTATCTTGTCGACGAAGGTAATGAAGACCGGGCACTCCGTCTCGCACGCCCGGCAGCTCGTACATGCCCACAGCACCTCCGGATCGATCACCGGCCCAACGAGGTCTTGGTGGCATTCGAGCGGCTCGGCCTCGCCGGCATTTCCAGATTCACCGTTGCCCGATCCGCTTGAAGCGGACGGCGCTGCGTTGGCCGCCACAAGCGCGTTTTGGTGTTTGTAGAGAAAATCGCGGAGGTCCAGCCCGAAATGTTTGGGCGACAGCTTCTTTCCCGTCTTGGTCGCCGGGCAATGATCGCTGCATCGCCCGCACTCCGTGCAAGTGTAAAAGTCGAGAATCGACTTCCAACTGAATTGATCGATCCGCTTGATGCCCAGCGTCTCCTCGCGCTCCAGCTTGCCGTCGATGTCTTCGATCGGCGGCAGCCGGCCAGGCGGATGCAGGCTCTGCGCATAGACGTTCGGAATGGCCGTAATCACGTGAAAGTGCTTCGAATACGGCAGTAGATTCAAGAAGATCAACACCAGGGCCGAATGCGTCCAAAAGCCGACGTGCTTGATGATCGTCAGCGATCCTTCGGCGCAGCCCGACAAAATCATCGCTGCTAAAGAACCGGCCGGCTCGGTCATCTGAAACGTCGACGCCTGTGTCTGTGCATGACCGGCGATCGTCGCCCCGTCGTAGAAAATATCCGCCAACATCATCACTACGATGATCAAGATAATAATCAGCCCTTCGGTACTGAGCGTCATCCGCTGAGGCCGCTTGATCACTCGGTAATAAAGGAAGACCAACGCACCGATGAGCACCAAGACCGCGAAGATATCCTTCAAAAACGAATAGATCCGCCCCACCGCCCAATCATGACCGAAGATACCGAAGCTGAAGGACTCGTCGAAGCCCCGACCCCACAGAATCAACGTCCGCAGTAGCAAGACACCGAACCCTGCGAAGATCAGCATGTGGGCAAACCCGACGATCGGATAACGTCGCATTCGAAGCTGTGCTAGACCGTATGTCCAGGTCCGTTTGAGCCGCTCACCGACGTTGTCCGTTCGGCTCTCGGCCGCACCGACCATCAGCAGCTTCCAACGGCGCGTTGCCGCCCGGATAAACAGACCCCATCCCGCGACCAGCAGCAGCGTCATGAACCACGGACCCATGAATCGATCCTTTCCGATAAGAGGTACTGCAAGACTTGACAGTTAACCGTCGACTCTCAAGCTGCAGTGGAATGCGATTCCGGACTGCACCTTACCCGACGACGCCCGGAGTCGGCAAGCGCAGGGAGTTGGCGGGGATGGACACGACCGGCTTTGCCGATATGCTGTCGTCGAACAAGAAGACGGTTCGACCAAGGGATCGTGGCCGCTTGGGATCGAACAGACCTCAGGAGCGTGCTCAACCTGACTCGAAGTCATGTGGTGCCGCGCACGCGCCGCAGATCCTGTGGTGGCCAAAGAAGCAAGCTCAAACAATTGTCCCGCGCGCGGGGTCATGATCACGCGAAACGAGGAATCGCATTGTCTTTAATCGTTTGTTTTGAAGCCACGGACAAGCTCCACGAAAGTGATCCCCAAGAGCTAATCCGCGACAGGCCAGAATATGAAATCACCGGTGCGGTCGATTCCGACGGCGTCATCCAGGTCGACTGCCTAAAGAATCAGGGCAACAAAGAGGGGCATTGGATAAGACGAAACTGGGCACGGCGCATCGCGAGTTCTTCGGTCCTCTCAGCGGTCGTGTTTTTGTCTTGGGCCGTCGTCCCGACTTCGGCACAAAGCCGGAGTGATCCGCCGTCGACACAGAACATCTCGCAACGCCGGGAACTTGACCTGCCCTTCGATCGCTATGACTTGCAGTCCTGGACGACGAAAGACGGCCTGCCGTCGAATTCCGTGAGCGACATCGTTCAGACGCGCGATGGGTACCTGTGGCTGGCCACCTTCGGAGGTCTAGCGCGCTTTGACGGAGTGCGATTCGAGATCTTCGACCTTTCGAATACCGACGCGTTACCTTCGAATCGGATCCTCTCACTCTTGGAGGATCGCAGCGGCAATCTCTGGATCGGCACGCAAGGCGGAGGCGTCGTCCGTCTTCGTGACGGTGTTTTTACGTCCTGCAGCGGCGAGGAGAACGCGCCGTCAGGTAGTGTCTGGTCTATCATTGAAGATCGCGAAGGGGTTATCTGGTTTGGCGCCAGGAACCTGGTGAGATACAGGGACGGGAGATTTGAATCTTTCGGCCCGGATGAATGGATGACCCGGGTCAAGCAGGTCTGGTCGCTGCACGTGGATCGCGAACAAAGCCTGTGGGTCGCCACGGACAACGGGCTCGGCCGGTTCCGCGATGGGCAATGGCGCGTGTTCCGGGTCGCCGATGGCCTGTCCCAGAACGGCGTACACTTCCTGCACGAGGACAGTCGTGGTCTGCTGTGGGCCAGCACGGCTACCCGTCTCAACTATTGGGACGGCGGCAAATTCGTCGAGCCACTGGCGCAAGGCGAGCAACCCGGCTGGATCTTTGTGACCACTGTCGATAGCGACGGGAATGACCTTGTGGGCAGTGGCAAGGGTCTGTTCCTCCAGCGCGCGGTGCGGGAGAGCGGCGACGATTCGAGCGTTCGAATTCACTTCGAAAGATCGATCGAGCGATCGGTGACTGAGAACGTGCGTGCGCTGCTGGAGGACCGTGAAGGAAACCTTTGGGTTGGCACCGACGGCTTGGGGCTGCTCCGGCTGCGGGAAGCGGCGTTCACGAGCATTCCGGTGCCTCCAGGCGAGAATATTACGGTATCCATCCAATCGCTTGCCGACGACGGCGCCGGGGGCCTGTGGATCCAATACTCCGGAAAAATCGGCCACCTTAAAGATGACGAATGGAAGGAGCTGTCGGTCGATAATGATGTCCGGGCGATCGGTGGGATTTGGAGCGGCAGCCATGGAACGCTCTGGATTAAGCACCAGATGGGGAAGCGACTTTCAAAGTACCAGGACGGTCAGTACAGTCACCTCGCTCAGGAGTTCGTGCACATCGACAGCGTACTGGTCGATCGACAAGGCACGGTCTGGATCTCGTGGGCCGGCGGGCTGTCGAC
>JAPUJU010000400.1 GCA_027296025.1 bacterium | reverse complement strand
AAAGACACATCGTCCGTCTCCATTGTCTTCAAAATATCGAGCAGGTACCGGGCATTGTAGCCGATGTCCATTTTTTCGCCCTTAAAAGCGCAGTGGACTTCCTCGACGGCCTCGCCGACATCCGGTGTATTAACACTGATGGTGAGCGAATCATTGCCAACGGCGACTTTTACCTGGTGCGTAATGACGCTCGCCAGAATGGCCACCCGGTTGCACGCCTTCGTGAATTCTTCGCGGTTCACGACGAGGTCTTTCTGGTTTCCCTTCGGAATCACCTGACGATAGTCCGGAAACGGTCCCTCGAGCAGGCGTGAGTAAACAACACTATCCACGAGATCGAATGTGATGTGATTATCCGCCAGTGAAATACCGAGTGACTCTTTGCCATCGGCGAGGGAACGGAGTAGGTTCATGGCTTTCGGAGAAACGATTATATTCTTGCCGCCGAGGTCTTTGAAATCACCATTCAATACAACTTTCGAGAGCCGGTGACCATCGGTGGCGACCATCGTGAACGTCCCCTTCTTGAGCTCCCAGAGAACACCGCACAGAGCCGGCCGGGTCAGATCGGTGGACACGGCATAGATGGTCTTCGAGATCATGTCGTCGATGACCTTCATCTGCATATCGAAGCTTGCCAGGGTTTTCTGCTCGGGAAGTTTCGGGAACTCGTCCGCCGACTTGCCGACTATTTTGAAGCGGCTCTTCTGGCATTTAATCGAGAGCTTTTCACCGCTGGTCTTGATCTCGACCTTGTCATCAGGGAGTGCACGAACTATTTCAAAAAACTTCTTACCCGGCACCGCAATCTGCCCGTCTTCGGAAATATCACACTCGATCGATGTCGTCAGCGACACATCCAGGTCATTGGCGGTGAGGTAGAGTTTTCCCTCGCGTGTCTCCATGAGAAACGTGGAAAGGATCGGCAATGACGTCTTCGTCGGAACGACTGACGCAATCCCGTGAATTTTTTTAGCAAGGGTTTTCTGATCCAGTGTTACCTTCACGCCCAAAACCTCCTCAACTCGTTCAAAAACAACCAATCAAAACGTTGATGGGACATGATCACCAGACAGCTCGACGCGGTGGGTAAGATCATGGTTGCAGGCCCATTGTTCTCGTCACGTTTACCCGGTCGTCCGGGTCTTGTGGATCTGCAAACTTGATCCCACACGTATTGCGAAGAGTGAGATCGAGGTCAAATGACCATGTCCCAAAAATTGAGATTAAATCACGACTGCCTTGTAGTTCAAGCCATTTAACGATGCCCCCGGCCGGGGTTCTGCCGCATCGGGCAAATGGCGTCAGGCCATATAATTAACTACTTCTTACTTAAGTAATTAAAAAAAGCAGTAGTAGTAGGGCCTGTGAACTTGTTTACAACTCTCCAGTTTCGTTTCATCCCAAGTGGTTCCGGGTGACGACAGTGTTGACACCTACTGTAGACACCGTCGACAACTCCTGGGGTTATCCCCGACCACTTGTTCTTGCACAACGTTTCCACAGCACTAACCCACAATCGTGAGTTACTTATGTCAGCTCTCTTCGTAGCTGTTGAACCGTTGATTTCAAGGCGACATCATCCTCAATTTTGCCAGAAATTTTCTGACAGGCATGAATGACCGTTGTGTGATCACGGCCACCACACCGCTGTCCGATTTGCGTGAGCGAAGCCGCTGTGATTTCTCTCGAGAGAAAAATGGCTACCTGTCTGGGAAACGCATAGGCGGCGGTACGAATTTTCGATTTCATCGCATCGACCGGCACGTGGTAGTGCTGCGCGACGACTTTCTGGATGAGGGCAATGTTCGTTTTTCTTGGCGTTCGGCGGATGAAATCTCTTAACACCTCTTTCGCAACATCGACTGAAATATCTTGCTCGTAAACACTTGCATGTACAACGAGCTTTACGAGACTCCCCTCAAGTTCGCGAATGTTGTTTTTCACGTTATCCGCGATGAAAGCGAGCACATCATCAGGGATGATAACCTTCTCGTTCTCGACCTTCTTTCTGAGAATAGCGAGCCGGGTCTCGTAATCCGGTGCCTGGATATCCGATATGAGCCCCCATTCAAACCTGGAGACGAGACGCTCTTCGAGTGTGGGGATCTCTTTCGGTGGACGATCGCTCGTGACGACGATTTGTTTATTAGACCCGTAGAGAGCGTTGAACGTGTGGAAAAATTCTTCCTGTGTACTCTCTTTGCCGGCGAGAAACTGGATGTCGTCGATCAAAAGCGTATCAACAGTTCGATACTTTTCGCGAAATTCATGACTCTTGCCTTCGCGAATCGCCATGATCAACTCGTTCATGAATGTTTCCGCGGAGCTGTAGTGAATCTTGAAGCCGCGCGGCCGGGACTCCAGCAAATGGTGACCGATCGCCTGCATCAAGTGCGTCTTGCCCAGGCCGACCCCACCGTAGATAAACAGCGGGTTGTAGACCAGCGCCGGTTTCTCGGCAACCGCGAGACACGCCGCGTACGTCATGCGACTGTTACCACCCGCGACGAATTCGTCGAACACATACTGTGGATTGAGCTTCTCGCTCGCCTTTGAGAGTTTCTTTGTGGGTACGGGCGGAGGTTGGCCGAGCGGGCGGCGAGATAGGAAGTCCTCTGAGCCGTCGGCGGTGTTTGAAAACACAATGCCTGCTTCGGTCCCGAGGATATCTCTGAAAACGTAGCAGATCTTGTCGCGGTGATGTTCGTCGACCCAGTCCATGAAGAACTTGCTGGGGCACTCGACACACACCTTTTCATTGTCGATAGACACAAGCCGCATCGGCTTGAACCAGGTCTCGAGTGTCTGGGTAGTAACAAGGGTGCTGACACGGGTCAGGAATTCCGACCAAACGCCTTCCGTGTTGTGGTTCGAGGCAGAGATTGACATGGGCGCGAGCCTTTCTTCGATTGAAACGTTTGAAACCGGAACGACTCGGGAGCCGCGGGTCTCATCAAACCTACGTAAGAGGGGCGTCCTCGAAACGCGCACTTCTGGAGTTATCAAGCTGTTATCCACACCTGTGGAAAGAAGGATAACGCGATAACTGCCAACAAAATAGACAAAAAAACCCCTTGATTGTGAACAGTTAGTCACACCAACCACAAAAGCTGCCTGGGTACTGCGATGTTAGGGGTAAAGTGCCGATAGAAGTTGACACTTGTTGTTTGAGTGTCCCGAAATTAGCATTAACTGCGAAAGCCATTCAAGCTCAAAATACAGCTTTCCACAGGAATCCCCAACATGTGGATTCTTCAAAGGTTAGCGGTGTGTTAACGGTGGATTATTCACAACGGGGAATGCCGCTTGACTTGGGTCGTCCGATAGTCTACCTTGTGCTTTCTGAGCGCCAATATATCGGAAAAATCGAGTGAAGACACGATCGCTTTATGTCAATAGAGCACGATCCGAACGATCGGCCAGAGAATTATGAAACGTACGTATCAACCGAAGAACCAGCGCCGGTCCCGCGTGCACGGCTTCCGCAAGCGCATGAGCACCAAGGCAGGCAGGCTCATACTCAAGAGACGCCGTAAGAAGGGGCGCAAGGTTTTGAGCGCCTAGCTGTGCCTGGGCCCTGCCGGGCCCCGGAGCATTGTGGCCATGCGAACTCTTCGCAGACCGTGGCAGTTTCGAGAGGTCTACCGCACCGGCCGAAAGATTGACTGCAAATACGCGATCGTCTTTTATCGTCGAACCGGAGTCCCCGAGAGCGAACCGCAGTTCGGGTTCGTGGCGAGCAAGCGCGTCGGCAATTCTGTGAAGCGGAATCGTGCCAAACGCCTGCTGCGGGAAGTCGTCCGAAAACACGCGAACCGGTTCCAATACGAAGATCTCTGGGTCGTGCTTGTGGCGCGGGCCGACCTCTTAAATGCGACGTTTCAGGACATCTCGGCGGAAGTCGACGCACGACTGGCCGCCGCCGGCCTGATCGACATATAGTTCGTAATTATCTGCAAATCGTATTAATGACCATTCTCAGCAAAACATGCCTTCTCGCCATCGGTGCGTACCAGCGAATCGTTTCCCCCTGTCTCCCTGACGCCTGTCGGTACACTCCTTCCTGCTCGGACTACGCCGCGCAATCCATTCGAAAGCATGGAGCGCTCCGTGGAAGCATGTGCGCGGCGAAACGCGTCGCCCGCTGTCATCCGTGGCACGAGGGCGGGCACGACCCCGTCAAGTGACTTAGGACCAAGGAGGGTCACCCTGGATAAACGTCTGATTATCTTGTTCCTGGTCATCATTCTCGCCGTGCTCGGCTACCAGGTGTTCTATTACACGCCGAAAATGAAAGAATACCAGGCGCAGACGCGCATCGAGGAAGCGCGCAGGGCGGCCGTACTGGATTCTCTGGCCCGGATCGCGGCGGTGGAAGAACGCGCACGCGACGAGGATCTCCCGCAAACCACATTAACTCCGCCGCCGATGAGAGACGCGGAGCTGACCACACCGGTCGGACCGGCGGTTTCCACCGACCTGCCGAGAACCGGCCTCGGAAGTACCCGGTACATCACCGTTACGACGCCGCTCTACGAGATGACCCTCTCGAGTGGTGGCGGCGAAATCGTTTCGATCCATCTTCTCAACTACGAGACCAACGACGAACCGGTTCAGCTGATCAACTGGGATCCGGACTCACTCTCCGGTCTCGGCACGGTTACACTGGTCGGCGAGAACCGGCGGCTGGGAACCTCGGACGTGCGCTTCGCACCCTACTTGCCGGGTGGCAGCATACCGCTGGTCGAGGGCACGGCACTCGACCTCGATCCGAGTTCTGCGCCGAAAACCCTCATCTTTCGTTCAGAAGGCGCCGATGGAAA
>JAPUJU010000040.1 GCA_027296025.1 bacterium | reverse complement strand
GGACGGCGCCTTGTACCTTCGGACGACCGACTTCGGCGACGAGAAAGACCGCGTCCTGGTAAAGAGCGATGGGGCGCCGACGTATTTTCTAGGCGATATTGCATACCACAGGACCAAGCTCAACCGCGGGTTCGATTGGATTCTCGATCTGCTGGGCCCCGACCACCACGGGCACATCCCCAGGATGAAGGCGGCGTCAAGCGTTCTCGGGGCGAAACCGTCCTGGTTCGGTGCCATGGGGATTGGGTGGGTTCGTCTGCTCGAAGGCGACAAGCCGGTCAGTATGAGCAAGAGGGCGGGGGACATTATCAAGATGGTCGACCTCATTGACGATGTCGGTCGCGACGTCGCTAAGTACTTTTTTCTGATGCGGCGCGCGAACGCGCCCCTCGATTTTGATCTGGAGCTGGCGAGAAAACAATCGGACGAGAACCCTGTCTACTACGTACAGTACGCGCACGCGCGAATATCGAGCGTTATTCGTTTCGCCCGGGACAAAGACTTCCAGAAGAGTGACGGCTCGACCGCAGTAAGGGATCTGAGCTCCCCCGAGGAGCGGGAGCTGATGCTGCAACTGCTGTACTACCCGTACGAAGTCGAGGGTGCGGCGCTGGCCAGAGAGCCGCATCGACTGACTGTTTACGCGAGAGATCTGGCGACCCTGTTTCACCAGTTCTACCACAAGCACAGAATCGTTACCGACGACGTAGACCTCTCGAGCTCGCGTATGTACCTTGTGGATGCGACGCGCCAGGTACTTAAGAACACACTTTCACTCCTTGGGGTGAGCGCTCCAAGCAGCATGTAACGAAAGGGAACTGAATGTCTCGAGGATCAAAGACTCCTGTCCTGATCGTGGGGTCGATGGCGTTCGACTCGATCAAGACACCGACGGAATCCGTCGAAATGGCACTCGGAGGTTCGGCAACCTTCGGAGCGATTGCGGCGAGTTACTTTGCCAGTCCGCGCGTCGTCGGAATCGTCGGCGACGATTTTACCGATGAACACCTTGCGGCGTTTACGAACCGGGGCATCGATACGACCGGAATTGACCGCGTGTCCGGCAAGACGTTCCACTGGAAGGGCAGCTATCATGCCAATATGCAGGATCGTGACACGCTGGATACCCAGCTCAACGTGTTCGAGACTTTCGACCCGAAACTCCCCGGATCCTACCGGGACTCGAAATTCGTTTTCCTGGGGAACATCGCGCCGCGGATTCAGATGAAGGTTCTCGATCAGGTCGAAGCGCCGACGTTCGTCGGTCTCGACACGATGAACTTTTGGATTTCCAGTGCTCTGGGTGATCTCAAAGCGGTCTTGCGCCGAATCGACCTGCTTTTCATAAACGACGAGGAAGCGTTTGAACTGAGTAACGAACGACAGGTCATCGTCGCGGGCGAGACAATTCTCAAGATGGGACCGAAGTACGTCGTCATAAAACGCGGAGAATTCGGTTCGCTTCTTTTCGGAAAAGACATCTGTTTCTTCGTACCTGCCGTTCTGCTGCCGCGTGTTGTCGATCCGACGGGTGCCGGTGATGCGTTCGCGGGCGGATTTGTCGGTTCGGTCGCGCGGGTGGGTGAGGTCAGCCGTTCCGCCCTCGCTGAAGGTATGCTCTACGGTACCGTCCTGGCCAGTTTCGCCGTGGGACAGTTTTCCGTCGACGGCGTTTTAGAACTCGAGCGAGCGACAATTGACCTCCGGCGCGAATTCATCGAGTCGATGACCAACTACTCATGACCGGATAAAGCCTGTCCGTATGCCACATTCGCGGCACGTTTCTTTTGAACGGCCGGGTGAGTTGTGGTATAATTTACCCGTTGGTTACGGGTAAGGGCAATACTTCCCATTTACATAAGTTATGTCAACTCAAGAGAATACGCCGGACATAATCGCCCGGGCGCAGGAGCTTATCGGGCGAATCACGGGGATATCTTCCTGTAGGATCTCGTCGGACTGCTCCGGCAGGATCACCGAGGTCCATGTGGTGGCCACGGACGCAAAGCCGGCGAAACTGGTCGCGCGCGACGTTGAAACCTGTCTCCAGGCAGAATTGGGAATCCACGTCGACTACAAGAAAATCGGCGTTGTGACCTACGAATCGCCGAACGTCGACGCTGACAAACCCGAGCCGGAGAGACGGAGCCAGGTTCCAACTTACCTCCCCGAAGACGTAATCGAGCTTGCCATTGAAGAGCACCCTTCTCGCTTCGCCTTTCAGAGCGTCAACCTCTTCATTTCTGATGAGAAAGTACAGGCCGAAGTCGAACTTGTACGTGATGGCACCGAAAGTCTGGGCCGAGCAAGCAGTTCGAACATCCTTTTCCCGCAGAATGTGATCGGTGAAGCGACGCTGAATGCGGTTGGAGATTTGCTTGACGGATCAATTCGCCTGTGCTTATCTGGCGTCCGTGAAGTTCAGCTGAACGGACAAGCGGCGGTCATTGTGACGGTTTGCCTCATCAAACAGCGTGACAAGAGAAACCTCGCCGGATGTTCTCTCGATGCGGGAAACGTTAACCAGACGGTCGTTTTTGCAACCTTGGATGCCGTCAACCGAGTTCTGGGCAAGCTCGGGGCTGCGAGTTCGGTCGAGTACAGGATAACGTAGGAGTACGTCGCAGTTCGCCTGCAATTCTTCGGTGATCGCGAACTATCCTGTCGATGGATGCATTCATGTACTCGCCACGGTTGTGAGCTCGGACCGCAGAGTTCAGGTGGGGGACATTGGCGCAAGAACTCAAAAACTCTTCGGCGTCATTCAAAATTTTCTATTTCGGGTTTATCGCCGTCGGTCTGGCCTTTTTTGCCTACCTGATGCGCGGTTTTTTGATCGCGCAAACTAAGGACATTCTCCTCTTCATCGGTCTTATTATCCTTGCCGATACCGCGCCGATCAAGCTGCCTCGAGGCGGTGCGTCAATTGCCGCATCGAGCCCGATCGATCTTGCGGCGATTCTGCTCTTCGGTGCCCCAGCGGCCGCTCTTATCGAGGCCGTGGCCGCTCTCCTCTCGGAAGTCTTCATTCAGCGCCGCCCGGCCATGCGGATCGCGTTTAACGTGCCGCTTCTGATCGTCATGGTCGGGGCTGCAGGGCTCGTCTACAAGAGTTTTGGCCCGACCTGGACGAGCCTGGATAGTCCGCGCTTTCTTCTGCCACTATTCGCGTGCGGGGTCGTTTACTACGCCGTGAATACCGTCTCTATCAGCATCATCATCGCGTTGAGCGACCGGCGAAACCCGTTCGCAGTGTGGCAGCAGAACTTCATGTGGAACTTTGCCCACATCGTTGCGTTCATGCCGATCGCAGCGATCATAGCGCTCGTCTATGTGAGGAGTGGTATGTGGACAATCGCTCTTTTCATTGTGCCGCTTTTTCTCGCGCGGTACACCTACCAGCTCTACATCGAAATGAAAGAAGCCCACATCAATACGGTGGCCGCCCTGACGTCGGCGCTGGATGCCAATGACCCGTATACCCACGGGCATTCCTACAGAGTCTCGCGCTACGCGCTCAGGATCGGGCGGGAGATAGGCCTGTCGCAGAAGGACCTGGAAATTCTCGAGTACTCCGGACTCCTGCACGACATTGGCAAGATTGCTATTCGAAAAGAGGTACTGCACAAGGTGGGCAAGCTGACGGATGCCGAGCGCCGTTCGATGAGCACCCACCCGACAATCGGGGCCGATATCGTCGAAAATCTCAAGTTTTTGAAAGAAGCAGCCGTCCTCGTGCGGTATCATCATGAACAGCCCAACGGGAAGGGGTATCCGAGCGGTTTGCGGGGTGACGATGTTCCGATAGGTTCCCGGATTCTTCTTGTCGCGGACGCGTTCGACGCGATGACGTCCGATCGTCCGTACCGGAAGGGACTGTCGGTCGATATCGTCGTCGAGCAGTTCGAGAAGTTCAAAGGTGAGCAGTTCGACCTGGAGATTGCGACCCTGGTCATAAAGATGGTGAGAACAGGGAGATTTCCGCTCATCGTCGAGTCGGATCCCACGACTGCGATCTACGAAGCGCTGAAACAGCGTATGTAGCGTCTCCCCGTCTCATCCCTGATCCGATGAAATACAAAGACGCCGGAGTGAACATCGAGCACGGAAAAAGAGTCAAAGACTCGCTTTTGACACACGTCAAGGCGACTTGGGGTAAGCACGTTCTTTCAGAAGCCGGCGCGTTCGGCGGACTGTTCGAGGTCGATCCCGAAATCTCTTCTCCGGTTCTCGTAAGCAGCATCGACGGTGTCGGTACGAAACTGATTGTCGCGCAAATGGCCGGCCGGTACGACACGGTGGGCCACGACCTGGTCAACCACTGCGTCAACGACATTCTCGTGCAGGGCGCCCGACCGCTTTTCTTTCTCGACTATATTGCGGCGGGCGCCGTCACGGAAGAGATGGCCGGCTCGGTCGTCCGTGGAATTGCCGAGGCGTGCAAAGCGAACGGGTGTGCATTGATCGGTGGCGAGACGGCGGAAATGCCGGACCTGTACCGCAAGAACGACTTCGATCTCGCCGGGTGTATTGTCGGCGTCGTATCAAAAGACGCGATCATCGACGGGAGCGCGATAGTGCCCGGTGACCGGGTCTTCGCACTGCCCTCGAGCGGCTTGCACACGAACGGCTATTCACTCGCGCGCAAGGTGTTCTTCGACGAACTGGGTTTCGAACTCTCCCAGTTTGTCGACGAACTCGGATGCACGGTTGCCGAAGAGCTACTGAAAGTTCACGTGTCATACCTGCAGGCCGTCAAGGAGCTCGGGGAACGGGTGACGGTCAAGGGGCTCGCACATATCACCGGTGGGGGTATGGTGGACAACATTCCGCGGATACTGCCGGCGAACTGCGACGCGCACATCGAACGGGATCGACGGTCGGCGCCACCTGTTTTCGAATTTATGCAAAAAAAGGCCGCTATTCCGGAAAAAGAAATGTATCAGGTGTTCAACATGGGCCTGGGGATGATCGTGATCGTCGGCGAAGATGACGCGGCTGGTCTGCGAAATGAAACGGACCCCGACCTCATACACGTCGGCGAGATCGTGGCCGGCAAACGTACCTTCATCTTTTCCTGATCTAGTTCGGCAAT
>JAPUJU010000004.1 GCA_027296025.1 bacterium | reverse complement strand
GAAGAAGAAATAAACCCCACGTCCCCTGAAAATCAGGATCTTGCACTATGCGGGATCCGCGCGCACCGCTTCCGTCGACAGCGGACTGCACTCAGCTGCACCCTTTACAGAATTGTGTAATTTGGTCCCTGTCCGCCTTCCGGTGGCGTCCAGCGGATATTGTTGAGCGGGCATTTGATGTCGCACGTCTGACAGTGAACGCAGTTGGCGAAGTTTACCTGCAGTCGAAGCTCTCTGGTGCCTTCGTCGGTCAGCATCTCGTAGACGTTGGCCGGGCAAAAGCGGTTGCACGGATACTTGAAGGTATCGACGCAGGTGTCCATGCACACCGAGTTGTCGAGAATTTTGAGGTGGGAAAGCTGATCTTCATCGTGCATGGTGCCGGATATGTAGATGTCGGACATTTTGTCGAGAAAATACGTTCCGTCGTACTCGGGTTTGGCGGGTTCGTCGACCTTGGAGCCGTAGTAGTCCGTGATCGACTCGGTCGATTGATAGTCCAGGTCAACCCTTTCGTAGTTCTGAAAGTCAGCGCCGCCGGTAAGGTGCTGGATCCCCAGATGAAAGAACGCGCGGGGCAGACCCTGGCCCAGCGCCTTGTGAAAGTGTCGGACCCGATGGAGAGATTTACCGACATAACTCTCGTAGACGTTTTTCTCGTAAGGCGCGAGGGTGACCTCGGAGAAATCATTCTTTTTCAAGGCCTCGAACGCCTGTTGTGCCGCCAGCATTCCTGATTTCATCGCCAGGTGGATTCCCTTGAGCCGTTGCATGTCAACCATGGATGCGGATTCACCGATCAACATGGCCCCGTCGACATAGAGTTTCGGAATGGAGTAATATCCGCCCGCACTGATGACCTTCGCTCCATATTGGATGGGCTTGCCGCCCTCGAGGTAGCCCTTGACGAACGGGTGGGCCTTGAACGACTGAAAGAGGTTGTGCTGGTCCGCGTACGGATCCTTCATGTCGAGTGGCATGACCAGGCCAATAGAAATCAGGTTGCCGCCCATGTGGTACATCCAGGTTCCACCGACGCCGTCCCGCTTGAACGGGTAGCCGAGTGTATGAATCACCCGACCGGGCTCGGTCCGGCCCTCGGGCATCTCGAAGATTTCCTTGACCCCGGTTTCGTACACCTGCGGGGTCTTGTCTTTGAGCAGGTTACGCTGCAGGATGAGCTGCTTCGAGAGGTATCCGCGCGGCCCGTCACCGAATACAGTCAACTTCGCTCGTAGGTCGATGCCGGGTTCGAAGTTGCCCTTGCGTTCGCCCTGCGCGTTGATGCCCTTGTCCCCGGTGCGGACGCCGGTCACGGCCGTGCCCTCCTCGAGGATATCGACGCCTGTGAACCCCGAAAAAACGTTGACCCCGACGGACTCCACCTGGCCGCCGAGCCATCGATTGAACTTTGCGAGTGAAATGACGACGTTCCCGTGATTGGACATGTTGCCCGGCACGTACGGAATCCTGTGCGCCTTTGACTTCGTCATGAAGTAGAAGTCGTCACTCGTCACGGGGCTCTCGATGGGGCAGTCTTTGTCCGCGTAGTCCGGGATCAACTCTTTGAGGGCGATCGGATTCAGCACGGCGCCGGAAAAGGCGTGCGCGCCGACCTCGGATCCTTTTTCGATGAGAACGATCATCGGTTCGAGTTTCTCACCTGCGCCGCCGGCATCGATTGCAGCATTGTGCTTCTCGACGAGCTTCGCGAGGTGGTACGAGCCGGAGAGCGACGCCGGTCCGCCGCCAACGAAAAGAACGTCCGCATCGAGTGTCTCACGCTCTTCGGGAGTTGAGAGGGTAAGGTGCTTCATGAACCCGTTCATGAATTCTCCGCAGGGTCAAGTCAATGAAAACTAAAGCGTTACATGGTTGTGTCCGTCGTGTCCTGGATACAGGATACTAACACGATTCAAAAACACCTGCCAAACGCTTTCGTTCGTACGGTCTCAGCGTGTGCCGGTGGTTGCAATGACAGCTTGACTTGACGTAAACTCTCCGATAGTTAGTGGAATCTGTTTACTTTGAAAAAGTAATTGAGGAACACGAGGCAACGAATGGCGACGAAAGCAAAAACCCTCGACTACGGTAAAAAAACGATCTGGGACCGAATCTACGTAGTGGAGATCATCAAGGGCATGATGATCACGCTCTCTCACCTCGTCAGGAACATGGCGAACCTTCGGAAGGGGAAGGTCGGGATTACGTACCAGTGGCCCGAGATCCCGATGCCGATCGATGCGCTGTGGAAGGGTGAGCACCGTCTGATGCATCGCGAAGACGGTACGCCGCGATGCGTAGCGTGTAACTGCTGCACGACGGCGTGTCCGGCTGACTGCATTTCAATTGTTGCCTCGGACAGCGGCGATGACGAAGTTGAGAAATACCCCGTGGCCTTTGATATCGACATTCTGCAGTGCGTGTTCTGCGGGCTGTGTGTCGAAGCCTGCCCCTGCGACGCGATTCGAATGGATACGATGAAGTTTCCCGAGGCTGCCTACGAGGGACCGAAGCTGATATTCGATATCGACTACATGATGAGCAATCACCCACCGGGCGTCAGCAAAATCAGCGAAGCCATCTATTAGCGCCTTGCATGGGTGTCCCTCGCTTCAAGTTGCCCGCTGCGCTCGGCTAGCCGCTTTGCGGCGGATCCTCGCTTGCTCCTGCAAAGTTTCGCTCGTGACACCCAGCTCGGCTTGACTAGCTTTTTTCGTCAGGGAATATCTTGCCGGGATTGAGAATCCCCTTCGGGTCGAACGCGTCTTTGATGCGTTTCATCAAGGCGAGTTCGTCGTCGGTGAAGGCGATGTGCATGAAGTTTTTCTGTGAGTACCCGATCCCGTGTTCGCCGGAGATGGTTCCGCCGAGCGACACCGTCAGCTCGAAAATTTTCACGATCACGTCGTGAAGTTTCGTGTTCCAGTCGTCGTCGCTCATGTCTCTCTTCAGGATGTTCACATGCAGATTTCCATCGCCCGCGTGACCGTAGCAAACGGTCGTGATGCCATACGTCGCCGCGATCTTTTTTACCCCCGACAGTAGTGGAACGAGGTTGGTTCTCGGAACGACCGTATCTTCCTCCTTGTAAACGGATACCGTCTTCACCGCCTCTCCCATGGCGCGCCGAATGGCCCACAACTCTGCCTGACGCGCCGCTGAGTCGGCGAGTAGAACGTCGGTGGCGCCCTGTTCCAGTGCGATCTCGCAGACTTTCTCGGCCTCCTGCCGAATGATGGTCTCGTCATTGCCGTCGAGTTCGATCAGCAACTGAGCCGGCGCATCACTGTGCTGGATCGTGACAAAAAGATGCTCCTCCGCGATTTTGACGGCGTCGCGCTCCATGAATTCGAGTGCCGAGGGCACGATCCCGGAATTTATTACGGCGGGGACGGTGCCGACTGCGGCTTCGAGCGTTGGAAAAGGGATAAACAGCAGGGTTCGGTGCCGGGGAAGAGGTATCAGCTTCAGGTATATCTTCGTAATGACGGCAAGCGTTCCTTCTGAACCGATAATGAGCTGTGTCAGGTTGTAACCGGTGCTGTTTTTCAGTAGCTTCCCGCCATGCCGAATGATCGTTCCGTCCGGGAGCACGGCTTCGATTCCCAGCACATAGTCTTTTGTAACGCCGTACTTGACGGCGTGCGGACCACCGGCGCTTTCGGCGAGGTTTCCACCGAGGTGGGAGCTGCCGCGGCTCGACGGGTCGGGCGGGTAGTAGAGCCCGACTTCTTTCACCGTTTCCTGGAGGACCTGCGTGATGACTCCCGGCTCGACGACCGCTATCTGGTTCTGCGTGTCGACCTCGAGTATCCGGTTCAGTCGCTTGGTCGTGACGACGATCCCACCGTGGATCGGCAGGGCCCCTCCCGAGAGCCCGGTCCCACCACCCCGCGGGGTTACGGGAACGTCGTTGTCCCACGCGATCTTCATCACACGCGAGACGGCTTCTGTACTGTCTGCGTGGACAACGACCTCGGGCAGGAACTCGAGATCTTCCGTTTCGTCGGATGCACACACGCGGAGAGAGTCGTCATCGAGAGCGACGTTATCCGCCCCGGCCGCTTCACGCAGCTGTTCGACAATATCCTTTGTTACGGCAGCGTATTTCCTATCCGTTTTCATCAGTAGTGTCCGCTCACGTTCAAATCAACGGAGCCGCTTCGGGCGATCCTGGCGATGGATGTCGAAAACGATGACACTGTCGAATTCTCCAGACACAAAAAGGTTTCGATCCGCGACAGTCACGTGATTGACATAGTTGCGGTCTGCGCCCAGCTGCCGGAGATATTCGAGCGTCCCTGGACGGTCAAATTTGAAGTATCCGACGCCTCTCTTTCCGTCCGCGACAAATACGTATGACTTGTGAAAAACAATCTCGAGTGCCTCGTCCTTGACCGGCAACGTCATGACAATTTTCGGGTTGTCCCTGTCCGTCAAGTTCAGAAGCGTGACTCCGTGTCTTCCGTCCGCGACGAAAACAGCGTTTCTGTAAAATGCGACGTCACGGGCATCGCCGGCCGTCGGAATCGCAACGGGCACCGGGGCAGTACCTCCGGTGACGATGTCTATCACGAACAGTCCTGCCGTGCCCGCGCAGGCGAATAAGCGACCGTTGTATTGACGCACATTCTGAACGGTACCGTCGATGGGAAATGTCCGCGTATATGTTGGCTCCGACGGGTTAGAAACGTCATAAATACTGACGCCCGCGTTGCCTTCAGCCACAGCGAGAACGCTGCCCATAAGGGACAGCCGCTTCGCGGAGCCCGCTGTCCTTACGGTTTTCATCAAGCCTGCGTTCGCCGGGTCGGAGATGTCGATGATCGCGAAGCCGCTCTCGCCCTGGGCGACGAAAACTATTCCTGGCTTGCGATGCGCGTACCGGTCGATTCGAAGCACCATTGTCGACGACAGGGCAGGTGCCCGCAGTGGTACGAATCCGACTTCTTTGGGGGAGGCCGGGTCTGCCACGTAAAGAATCCCCAGTCCGTCGTGCAGAGAGACGCAGGCGATTTTTAGTCCGGCCGCAATGTGGTGGGTCGACAACGCGCTCTCTTCCTGCGCGGCGAGTGCCGAAGGGAAAAGGGGAGCGCCAAGCGCAATGGAGACGAGAACCAGACAGAAACGTCGCATAGTCCCACCCTAACAGAGGCGGAGGTGCGGATTCCAGCATAAGCCGATAATTCGCCGGAACTTGTTGAAGGCACTATAAGTATAAATCGGCATGCCACCACTACCTTTGCGCTCAATCACGATACTCGTGGCCGTGTGCTTCGTGACAGCCATCGGCTGCGAGCGAACTCAGGAGCGGCCGACGGTTCGCACGGTGGACGATCTCCTTGCCGGCGCGCGCTACATTGACGAGGGGGACTCGCTCCCGAGAATCGAGTATGCGGATGGCTCCGTGACACTGAACGATCGTTGCATGGTCCGTCAGGCGAAGCTCAATCTAAAGCTCTCGCCCGTATTCGTAAATGGTCTGCCGATCGGGTTCTGCTGAACGCCCTGCGTACCGGTCTTCGTGCAAGACCCGGAACTCTACCTCAACCGGCTCAACCTCTCGCTTTCGTGTGTCGTTCGTGACGGCGAGCCCGCGGTCGTGGATGCTGCCCATCGTCGTTACGTCAACTGGGAGGTCTTTTTCTTCTCGAACACGGCGGCCGCGAACGAATACACGTCGAACCCGTTGCGATACTGCGGGCTTCTCACCGATCCGGTTACGAAGGTCGGCTTCAGGCCGGACCGGGATTCTCCCCGCTGGGAATACAATGGGCGGCCCTACTATTTTTTCTCCGACTCAACGATGGCCGTGTTTCGAACAATGCCCGACAGCCTTGCCGTGCCACGACCGAAAATGTCAACGATAGACAAGAAAAGTGGCTAACCCGGCTGCCGTCCCTGATTTCACTTTCCACCCGGTCCAAGCACGCGCCGAAGATCAGCCAATTGGGCGGCCACACGGCGCGACGGTGCGGACGGAATCACCTGATCCAGAAACTCGGCAGCCGTTTGACCTTCTCCCACCGACACGAAAGATCGAGTTAGCCCGAGGCAGACGGCGAAGAAAAGGTTGTCTTCGTTCGAAGGGTACTGAAGCGCCATCGAGTACGCTTCGATTGCGGGCCGGTGATGTCCGTATGTTTCGTAGTTCAGAGCAAGGTTGTAGTAGAACTGACCCTCTTCGCCCGTAAGGCCTTCTCGAATCTCCGGCAGCGGCACGGGACGCTCCACATTCTGCCTGCGGCTGAACAGGGTAGTTGCGGCGGGGTTACGGTAGATTGTGACGACGGGACCTGTCATGCGTTCCGGCGTGAATTGTTTTGTGCGAACAAACGTCGACTCGAGCGAATCGTAGAAGGCGAGCTGGTAGCGGAAGCGCTCCGGCTCGCGCTCATAGCGTGACTTGACCGCGCTGCTCGTCACCACAATGTCTGCCACCTCATACAGCCGCAAACTGTAGAAAATGTCCGAACGTTCCGGCTCGACCTGAAACATGGGAACGGGCTGGACCGCGTAGAAACGCGCGCCGGTCTCCTCCGAAAGAAGCCGGTTTCGAACGTCGACTTCCTGCGTCCAGATTTCGTTGGGACCGAGAAGGCGCGGCCCGTGGTACTCCGTCGCGACGAATGCCCCGGGCGGGATGTTCGCTTCGATCCATTTGCGTGTTTCCGTCCGCGTATCCGGTCTGAGACGTTCCAGGTGGTGAGGATAGCGGAGAAAGAGCGGAATGCTCGCAAGAAGGACGACAACCGCGAGAGTTCCATACCGCCACGTTAGAGACCGCCGTGCGAGCCGGGGCGCGTTTACGATCTCGGCGATGAGCGCCGCGCTCAGTATGATTGCCACCGGGATCAGCGGCAGCGCATACCGATCAGCCTTCATTGCCCACGAACCGATACCGGTGAAGTACGGAACGAAAAAGGCGAGCAGTATCCACACCCACGGGCGGCGCTTCACGATTCCGAGGTAAATTCCAGAGACGAGGCCGAGCAGCGCGAGCGGTGCGCCGAGAAGGGTCGTGAAAAGCGACCGCGTGTAGAACCACCACGCCGGTGAGGTGTCGAGACCGAAGTGGCCGAGGCGCATGTGTTCCTGTTCGAGGCGCATGTCCGCGCGGAACGCCCCGAAGTCCAGAAGGATATACGGCGATGTCAGAATAAAAACGGCTCCGGCCACCGCGCCGCCGACGATGAGTTTCTGCCACGAAGCGGTATGCTCGGTGACGCCCTCCGAGTTGCGTGAGGCGCGCACTGCGAGAAAATGCGCGGCAAGAAAAGGGAGGAATAGAACGGCTCCCGTGTACTTCGTGGACATCGCCAGTCCGATTGCAGCGCCCGCGAATAAGTAATGGCGAAGGGTCGGCGAACCCCGCAGCGCGACGAGAATCGAGAGGGCGAGCACGGTAAAAAACGTGAGTGGCACATCCACTTCAATCACTTGGGACTTCTCGATGTGAAACGGATGAATCGCCAGCAGAAATCCTGCGGCAATGGCTGCAGGGAGACTGATCGTCTGCCTGCACAACCGGTAGGTCACGAGAACCGTAGCGACGGAAAAAAGCATAGTGATCGTGCGGCCGAAGAGAATGAACGGGGTCGGATCCAGAATCCACATGACGCGAAAGTCCAGCAACGATCCTATGACGCCGGAGATTTTCAGAATAAGAAAGAGGACGGCGATCCCGAAGAACTGAAGGTACATTGTCAGGCTCGGGTAGTTAAAGAAATGCGGGTTGAGGTCGAAGCTGTATTGCTCGCCGAATCCCCACATTCTCCACGCCCGGTTGAGCGGCGTGGCTTCTTCGTAGATCTGCGGAAGCCCCCAGTGGAGCCCGTATATACGCAGCATCGCAGCGAGAATAACAAGCCCGGCGGGAAGCCAGAAGGACGGACGTTCATAAAATGGTTTCATGGCACTTTCCGAAGGCGGTCGTGTGGATAGTAACAGATGAACCCCGATCCGGCACACACCCACTCTCGAACAGACACAGGTTTGAAAACCACGACACCCCCCGGCTGATCTGATATCATCGATGGCCAGACGAGAAACGAAATGGGATCCCAGCGCATTATCATCGACGGTTACAATGTCGTATTTGCCGACACCTCTCTCCGGAGGATTGCAATCAAGGATCGAACCCGGGCGCGCGAGGCGTTGATCGCAAAGGTTCGTGACTATATCGAGGTACGATCCACGACCATCGTCTTCGATGGGCGTGGATCGTACCTCGATACGGAGGCGATTGTGCCGGGTCGTCTGCAAATCATCTACAGCCCGGACGCTCAGACGGCTGACGAGGTGATCGTCGCGACTCTGAACAATGCACAAAGCCCACAATCCTACATCATCGTGACTTCGGATATGGTTGATATCGGCCGAACTGCAAGGGCGCTGGGCTGCAGCGTCATCGGGTCTAAGCGTTTCCTCGACCGAATGGAACAGGGTGATGGTGACCGGAGCGAGCAGAAGTTGGCGCGGGACGACGAGATGAACGATACCGACTACTGGCTACGAAAATTCGGCGAGGTGGAGGATCCGGGGGACTCATGACTGGCGGCCTCGGCGCGGAGCAAGAAAGTTCTTTGTACGCCGGAGCGATGCGACTAATATATCCCGATCACAGCAATTTCGAACATATTACGCATGAGGCGTCCCGTGTTGTGGGCGCCATTTCGATTTTCATCCGGAGGCGTGTTTGATGATCAGACGAAAGATCGCGTTGATCGGCGCCGGGCAGATCGGTGGAACGCTTGCATTGATCGCGGCACAGAAACAGCTCGGTGACGTCGTTTTGTTCGACGTCGTCGACGGGGTGCCCCAGGGAAAGGCGCTCGATATTATGGAATCGCGGCCGCTGCTCCCGTCGGATGTGACGATCACGGGTACGAACACGTACACGGAAGTCAAAGGAGCCGAGGTGGTTATCGTGACGGCTGGTCTGCCGAGAAAGCCGGGTATGAGCCGCGACGATCTTCTCGATAAGAACCTCAGGATCATGAGGGATGTTGCAAAGAACGTGAAAAAGTACTGCCCGAAAGCGTTTGTTGTCGTGATCTCGAATCCGCTCGACGCAATGTTCTATACAATGAAGAAAGTGACCGGTTTTCCGAAAAGCCGCGTTGTCGGTATGGCGGGTGTTCTCGACTCCGCCCGTTTTCGCACCTTCGTTGCGATGGAGCTTGGCGTCAGTGTGGAAGATGTGACAGCCTTCGTGCTCGGCGGCCACGGTGACAGCATGGTGCCGCTACCGAAGTATTGCACCGTCGCCGGGATCCCGCTTCCGAAACTGATGTCCACGCAGAAAATCAAAGCGATCGTCAAAAGGACGCGCTTCGCCGGGGGCGAGATCGTCGGTCTGTTAAAGACGGGTAGCGCGTTCTACTCTCCGGCGGCGGCGGCCATTGAAATGGCGGAATCATATCTGCTCGACAAGAAGCGCGTGCTTCCGTGCGCGGCTTTTCTCGAGGGCGAGTACGGCGTCAAGGGGATCTACATCGGCGTTCCCGTGGTCATCGGCGCGGGGGGAGTCGAGAAGATCATCGAAATCGATCTCGCTCCGTCCGAAAAGAAAGAGCTTAAGAAGTCAGTCGATGAGGTTCGGAAGCTTGTGAAGGAAATCCAGATTTGAAGCACGTGACGCATAACTCATTAAATTACAATGAGGTACATGGTCCGTCGCGCAGCTATGGATGTTTCCGCCGGCGCCTGGGAGTTTTGATATTTATTTGGGACTCTTCACCGAGTACAATATGTACCAGATAGTGAACGTCTCGTCCTGTTTTCCTCCCTGAGCAAATCTTAACACAAGGGGTCCATCCGAATGCGAATATTGATCGTTCTCTCCCTGCTGGTTGCAATGGCCGGCGCGGTAGTCGTATCCGCGGATGAGAACAAGCTCGACATGAATGCACTCGAACTGCTCGGGGAGCGCTTTCAGTTCTTCAGCATTGAGCGTGACGCCAGCGGCAATCCGATTCATTTTGTCTATGCGGACGAACGCCAGCATGTTCACGTTTTCGCAATAGAAGAGGGGAAAGCAGTCAGGAAGTGGGAGACGACAACGCTGGGTTCGCGGGTATCGGGACTTGTGGTGACTGACCTTGATCGCAACGGAACGACCGATATCATCATCACGACGCGGGCCGGCCGCATTATCGTGTACGAGATGGGCACGTTCGAACTGACCTGGGAAAACCTTCAGGATCCGTTTGTAGACATTACGTGCCTGGCTGTCGCGAATGTCGACCGGGATCCGCAGCAGGAGTTGATTTTCCTGGCCGCGAAGAAAATGTACTTCTACGACGGTAAGCGTAAGAACAGGGAGTGGGAAAGCCAGCGGTCGTTCGAAGCGGACATCATGCTCCTCGGTAACGTCGACAATGATGAGCAACTTGAAATTATTCTCAACACCGGAATCGTGTTCGACAGCCGGTTTTATAGTGTAGAACTCGTGCACGAGCCCGGGTTTGGCGACCGTATTCGACTTCTCGATCTGAACGGCGACGGTATTCCGGAGGTCGTCGGCGAGAGAACAGATCGAACGATATCGGTTTTCGATATCTACGCGGAACGCGCGATATGGTAGAAGAGTTGAGCTAACGCTTTCGACGGAAGTCGATTCGCACCTGCGTCCACATGCGGGACGGTATACCGTCGACGAGGCCCGGCTCGAACACGATTTTCCAGGCGGAATCGATCGCTGCGAGAAGGCACTCTTCGGGGTGGTTTCCCGAAGGTGCTTTAACGTTGAGAATCCTACCTTTCTCGTCGACTTGAATCTGCACATCGATATAGTGGCCGAGACAGTGTTTGAGGTCACGGGTATCCGGCCACGTGATTTCGACCGGGCGTGGAGGAATCGCGATTCGGATAGGTCCTTCGACGTGGGGAAGTGTTGCCGGTGATTTGCCGATGAGGTTT
>JAPUJU010000399.1 GCA_027296025.1 bacterium | reverse complement strand
GGAGGGCCCGGCTGCCGGGACGGACAGTCGGCTATTCGATATGTTTGTTCTTATTCTGATACCCGCAATCGCGCTTTTTCTTTTCATTCTCTGGCGCACACGTTATCAGTATCCGCCGGAGGGGTCGCCGCGGACACTCTGCTATCACAAGCTCTCCGATTCGTTTCTTCTGGAGGGTACCTGGACGACACGTGCCCGTTTCACGACGCAGGTCGACCGCCTGCATTCGCGCGGGTACACGTTTATCGGACAGCACGACTTCCTTGAATCGCTTGACGAATCGGTGCAAAAGAAAACCAATCGCCTTCTCCTGACTTTCGATGACGGCTACGAGCAGCTCTACGATCTGTACTTCGAAGTTCTCGCGCCACGTCAGATTCCGCTCCTCGTTTTTCTTGTTACCGCATATGCGGGCCGGACCAATTCCTGGGAGTTATCTCTGGGGCGGAAGCCTTTTCGTCACCTTTCCTGGCAGCAGGTGCGGGAAATGGCCGCAAGAGGAGTCGAGTTTGGTTCACACGGGTTGAATCACTCGGATCTGACGCGCCTGTGGGGCGACGCGCTGGCTGATCAGCTCGTAACTTCGCGTAGAGCCATCCGGGATGAGGCGGGCATCGATGCCCGGTGCTTCTCGTATCCGTTCGGGCGATACAACGACCGGGTTGTTCTTGCAGTCAAGAACGCGGGATACGATGCTGCGTTCTCGCTCTATCCGAGGCACTCCAACCGGCAGATCGACCGTTTCGCGCTACGCCGCAACGCGGTGTACATCATCGATACCCCGATGACACTAGGGTGCAAACTCGAGAAAAATCCACTGTTCTGGGTCGAGGAAATGAAGTGCCGCGGGATCAACGCCGTCGCCATGCTGACGCCGATGCTCACGCGCTTCCAGCCGGGCCGGGATAAGTGATTCCGAACCGGCGTTTGTAGTAGTACCGCGCGAGCAGAACGAGCGGTAGGACGATGCTGAGGTACACCGGCCAGGCCACGACGGCGGCGACCGTTACGATGAGTATACTGCTCTGTACCAGAGCGCTGCTCGTTCGTTTGTTCGTCCTGACACAGGCGTAGACCGAGATCGGGAAGCCGATCCCGGTGACAGCGAGCGTCATCATGTGACCCGAGAGCGCCGCGACGACGACGGCAGCCGCATGAAGACCGACAGCAAGTATGGCCGACCGTTTCACGCCGATCCACACCGCTGTGCTGACCTTCCCGGAATCGCGGTCGCCTTCCACATCGAGAATCGTCGTGTGAAGAAACGTGGCGCCCACCATCAGCATGTACGGGATCGACTCCCCGAGTGCGTCCCTCAACGACGGGTTGAAAACCGTGTGACCCAGAACAAATGCGATGCCGCCGTACCCGACGGCGTTCGCGCCGACGTCGAGGACAGGGCGCGCACACAGCCGGATCGGTGGTAACGAGTAGACAAGAGCCAGGAAAAGGGCGAGGACAAGCGGCCCGCGTTGAAAGTTTTCCGCCGCCTGAAAAGTGACGGACGCCACAACGAAAAATGCACCCGCGATAACCAGCAACATCCACTCCGAGAATATGCCGTTCGCCAGGTAGAAAATCTTGTTGTTCCGCCGATCAGCGTCCTTGTCAAAAATCTGATTGATCAGGTACGCGACGATCAGGATGGCGGTTAAAGATTTCAGCACAGTTGCGGGTGGAAACGACCCGGCCGGTAGTCCGGATCCCGACGATTGCGCCGCACCGATGAGGAAAAAACTCCACGCGGGAATAAGGATCAGCGGACGCAGCACAAAAATAAAATCGCACAGACGAATCAGCGGGTTTAGTTTGTTCCTGGATGGAGGGGAATCCGCGGTGACATGCTGCATTTAGAGGAGCGTATAGCCGCTACCATTCCCTGTCAAACGGTATTGCAGGTTGACGCGCTTCAGGTCGTCAATGAACGCTTCGTCGAGGCGGCCGTCCTTTTTCAGCAACGAAATCGTTGTGGGATACCGACCTTTCTCGGCGTAGTACGCTTCAAGAATCCAGCGCAGGCGCGCTTCGGTACGGTTACGCGTGATCGGCGCGTCTTCCGATGCCACAGAGCGTTCGAGAATCAGCGTGCGCACCTGAGGCAGCGCGTACTTGCCAGCGAGAAGCAACGCGCCCACGAACATCGCCAATGACACCAGGAACGGAATGATGTTGCGTCGGCGACTTCCGCGGACAACTGATCGTTTCGAATCTTCCTCCTGCGCGTCAGCTACGTGATCACCGGTTATTCGAACGAGATCCTTTTCATTGAGGTGCTTGATTGCCTCGTAAACCTCGAACTTTGGAAGTTTCCCCTTCGCAATCAGTGCGTCAACGGTGTGCGATTTGTTGAGTATGTTGAGGACTTGCTTGTCGTTGGTCGTTAACTCCATTTCGTCGTCGGGGTCGACGATTTTCTCGACAACCACGCTCGGATCCGGGATCAGTTCGAGCATGAACGGGAACTCGTCGATTCGTCGCATACACTCCATGAGCGTCCCTTCAACGCTGAACTCGCCCCAGGTTTTGATGCCGGAGATGACGTCGTTCCCGGGAATGAACTTGTAGCTGCCTTGCGCCCACTCGAGGACTTCGTGCACGGATTCCTGTACGTGGCTATGGAACTGCGTGCGAACCTCGTCTTCGGTCATGAGGTTTTCCGAAACAAGAATGTCGGTGAGATCGAGTTTCGACTGCGCGCTGAGCTGTGTCACACGGATAAGGTCTTCGCGCGAGAGGATTCCGTAGCGCGTCAGGTAGTCTTTGAACGGATCCTTTGAACGCCGTCGTCGATCACGCGTGGAAATAATGTCGCCCTTGCGAAAAAATAGCACACGCGCGGCGCCTTCGGGGTTTGTGATGGAAAGCATCCCGGACTTCTGCTGAACGGCAATCAGCTGAAGGATCTCGGATATTCCGAATGCCGACAGATTTCCTTCGAGGGACATCTCACTCCTTTGTCCCGCGCTACGCGGCGCGGACGGCTTTCTTTTCGTCGTTCTTTTTCTCGGGACGCTGGCTGCGCTTCTTGACCTTGCGATCTCTCAAGTCCATCCCCTGTCTCGAGAGAAACGTCGACAGGTACGCGAGTAGCAGACCCGCGGCGGGAAGTATCAGTTTCCAGGGGGCTTTCCCGAAAATGAGCATGTGCTCGTCCGGAACGATATACCCGCGGGCGAAAAGCTCGAGAGCGGATACCGCAAACAGTGTTGCCAGCGTGAAACCGCGTGACATCCGACCGTACGAGAAATGCTGGACTCCGGGGAGGAGCATCGTCGCGAAGCGCGCGGATCGCCGGCGACTGACGAGGCTGCTGTGGCGTTTCTGGCGCAAAAGCGCGGCAATAACTTTCTCCGACGACGCGTGTTCGATGGCCGACGCGCATTCACGACACAGACTCATGTCACCGGAGTCGCTGGAGCAACCCTCGCACGCGAGGCTTCCGCAGTTTGAACACTGGAAGGTGAGCTTCCACGGTTTGATGATGGCGCTGAGAATGAACGTCGCGATTAGTGCGCCGATGAGGATCCACGCACTCGCCGTTCGCGGGAAACGCATGAATGGGCTGAGAGCTTCATCGAAGTAGTTCGCCGAATTTGTTCCCGAATCCCGCATTGCGATGCGCCACATCTCCATGGGCGAATACGTCTTCGGGAATACCGCAACGTTGTCCAGGGCGCCTTCAGCATACGATTTTCTTATGTTGTCTATGCCCAGCGCCGACGCCAGCTGGAGCGACTTCGACGATTCCTTCATCAACAATTCCCTGATATATGCCTGCGCGAGCGCGTGCTGACATACAGGATCCAGCGGTTCGATTCCCTCGGATTTCCGGTAGCCCTCGAGAGCTTTGGCGTAGTCGCCCTGCATGAAGTACACGTTGCCGAGATTTATATAAGCCATCGCCAGGTGCTTCTTGCGTGAGATAGTACGAAAAAAGTGATCGGCTGCAGTCACGTAGTCACCTCGTCGCTGGTACAAGAGCCCGAGCGCCATATCTTTCTCAGGTTCGAGTTCTCCAGCCGACGTTTGTTCGATTGCTTCGATGAGTTCGACGCTTCCCGGGTCGTGATTCGCCCGCGAAATGAGGCTGGTCATCGACTTGGGGTCGGCGATCGATGTGATCGGGCCCAGGAGCGAACCGAACAAACCGTAGAGGACAAACGGCGTGATCAACATCAGGAGGACGAACCGTTCGCGTCTGTACATGAACATCCAGCACGTGATCGTGACGTAGGCGAGTGCTGTAATAATACCTGGGAACACCACGAGGGGAACCAGCAGGAGCATTATTGCCGACGGGCCCGCAAGCAGGGCGCTCATCCGGTTTTCTATGAACTCCTTGATCCGGTGTGCGCCAAACGGCAGGTAACGGATCGCCATGGCGATACAGAAAATCAGCGAAACGAGAATCAGGACGTAGGGCACGAACGTCATGAAGTTGATAACGAGTCGTCCCTGCGTGTGAAAGTCCCGGGTCGCGAGCGTGACGCCCTCGATCAGGTAGACGGCGGCGTCAAAACTGAAATCCCTGAGCTTGAGCCCCGCCATCGTGAAGTGCGGATCGGCGAAGCCCGGGTCCAGGCTCATGGCGCTCTCGAGCCTCTGCTCCGCCGTCGCGCGATCGCCCTGCCGCAGGAACTCGAGCGCTTCGCTGTACTCCAGCTGTGCCAGCACGGGCAGGGCTCTGGCGCCGCGCGAGAGTTGGGTGTGCCGGTAGGCGGCAATGTTTTCCGCTTTGGAGTTTTTTGCGCTGCACACGTCGGGCGCAAAGAGCGCAAACAGTGCTACAAGGCAGATTGCAAGCTGTCTTATGGGGGCGACTTTCACGATCGTACCCTTATTTCAAACGTGGTCATCCAAAAGCTTTACATTAGGCGAGTTACGTAACATAACTCTTTTGAAGTTAAGCAGTTGGGCAAGAATCGTGCCTGTGGTTCGCAGGGAATCGATCAACCCGGAATCGGTTCTCCAAAACGTTTGGAGCCCCTGCCCAGGTGTGTTATTCATTGGTAGGTCATCCGGCGCACGATGTTCCGTATTTTGAGGCCACGCACCAACTTGCAGCAGAAGGCCAGAGCATGAAGTATGCCCGCATATCCGACCTTTCCAGCCACGTCGGGGAAATGATTGCCCTGCGTGGTTGGGTATTCCATACGCGATCGAGCGGCAAGATCCGTTTTTTGATCCTGAGAGACGGATCGGGGTTCGTTCAGACCGTTGCAGGCAAGAAGGATGTTGCCGAAGAGGAGTTCGATCTCCTCGGCAGTCTAACGCAGGAATCCAGTGTGGAAGTCACCGGTTCGATACGGGCCGACAAGCGGGCGCCCGGCGGTTTCGAAATCAACCTCACCGGGATCAAGCAACTCGGAGCCGCAGAAGATTTTCCGATCACGCCCAAGGAACACGGAACGTCTTTTCTCCTGGATCACCGGCACCTGTGGTTGCGCAGCCGAAAACAGCACGTCGTAATGAAGGTTCGCCATCACACAATCAACGCGATACGCGACTTTCTGAACGGCAACGGTTTTCTCTGCCTGGACGCGCCGATTTTCACACCGAATGCGTGCGAGGGAACGAGCACCCTGTTCGAAACGGATTACTTCGGAGACCGCGCCTATCTGTCGCAGAGCGGGCAGCTCTACAACGAGGCGACGGCCGCCGCGTTCGGGCGCGTGTACTGTTTCGGGCCGACGTTTCGCGCAGAAAAGTCAAAGACGCGGCGTCACCTGACGGAGTTCTGGATGGTCGAGCCGGAGGTTTCGTTCGCGACCCTTGATGACATTATCGATCTCGCAGAAGACTTTTTCGTCTACATCGTCGAACGAAATCTCGAAATGTGTGGGAAAGAGCTTTCCGAAATTCTCGAACGGGATATCTCGAAGCTCGAAAAAGTGAAGAAACCGTTCGCCCGGCTCCACTACAAGGACGCGGCGAAGATACTCGTCGAAAAGGAAACCGGTTTTGAGCCCGGTTCCGATTTCGGTGGCACTGACGAAACCATCCTGAGCGAAAACTACGAGACGCCCGTTTTCGTTCACCATTACCCGACGGCGATAAAAGCGTTCTACATGGAGCCCGACCCGGACGACGCCGACTACTGCTTGTCCGTCGACATGCTTGCTCCCGACGGTTACGGAGAGGTGATCGGGGGCGGGCAGCGCATACACGACCTCGACCTGCTCGAGAAGCGCATCAAGGAGCGCGGTCTGCCGAGGGACGCGTTTGACTGGTACTGCGATCTGCGCCGGTTCGGAACGGTGCC
>JAPUJU010000398.1 GCA_027296025.1 bacterium | reverse complement strand
GTTGAGTTCGTTGTAGGCTTTGTTGAGGTTGATCAGGATATGGTCCTTCTGAGTCAGATCCTTATACTGAATGATGGTGCCGCCACCGCCATCGCCATCCTTCTTGTTCTCGGGGTCGAGGAGACACGACGTCGTGAGACATGCCGCCATGAGGGGTACCAGTGCGATTCTTGTGATGATGCGTTTCATGGTGAACCGTTTCCTTTCCTTATCCTACACACCTCGTAGGTAATGAATCTTAGCACACAGGCCTTGTCAAGTCAAGTCGCGACGAAGACAAACACCAAATTTAACAACACGTTATGGAGCGCAGTGGCTCATCGCTCCTAGTTCCCTACCTGCCGGTTGTTGCCGCGCAGGAATCCCCAGGTAGCGAACCCTTCGACGAACTCGATGTCGCGCCACTGGATCAACTGCCAGCCACTACCCACTTTGACCATGTCGAACTCGGCAACGGCCTGGAACTCGTTCACGTTGCCGCTGGTCTGGTCCGTGATCTTCAGAATGTACGGAGACTGGAACGTCGCGGTGGTCGACGTACCGAGAATGTTCTGCGGATTGACGAAGCTGACTTCCGCAATACTCGCGTCGCCGAGAATTTTCTGCAGCACCTGTTTCTCAACGTCCACGTCCCAGTTCGCGAATACGTCCGGCCCGAGCTGTCTTTCGTCCTCCGGTGTCGGAATGAATGTGAAGTTGCCGTTCAGGCTGCGCTCGTAGTTCACACCGGTGAGATCCACCACGCCGGTGCGCAGGTTGATGAACACCTTGCTCGGCACGTCCGCCGGCTCCCACGTGGATCCCGCGTCGGTGCCGGGTGGTTCCGCATCACGCGGCTGGAATATACAGCCCGGGGCGGCCTCGAAAAACAGCGCCAGCGCGAGAATCACTATCAGATCGTTGCTCTTCGTCGTCATTCTCAATCCCTAAAACGCAAAATTGATGGATGAATCCATCACCCAGTAGTTTTCCTGCTCCGGCGAGTTGAACTGGCCAAAGCGGGTGACTTTGCGAACGACAAGTTTCAGATCACGGCTCGGTCCGAGCTTGTAGTTCCCTTCGATTCCCAGCGACAGGCCCCCGTCTATGAATACATTGGTTCGCCCGCCGACAAACGTATCCTGTCTGCGACTGTATTCATTGCTGCCAACGATGGCGAGTTTGTCGTTGACGTTGTAACGAAAACGGATTTCCATCTGGTCCCGCCGCTCTTCCTGCTCCACATCGAGGAACCGCGCAGAGGTCGGCGTGGCCCTCAGGTAGCTTCCCCGGTCGTGAAGAAGCAGCCCATAGAAAAGTTCGAGCTGGAGCGTCGGAAAGAGCTGCGCCGTGATCGTGTTGGAGAACGTGATGTTGCGATCGAGAAAGTTCTTGTTCTCGTCAAACACGTGGTCCGTGAACTCAATGTTCAACCCGTATATCTGGTTCAGACTCACCATTTTCGAAATCTTGTATGTGAACTCCGGGCGAAAGTTGAGGGACAGCTGGGTCCGATTGTTTTGCGACTGGCTGCGATGGATACTCACGAACTCCGACTGGTTGACGGCGCCGTAGATTTGCGCCGTAATTTTTGGAAATGGCCTCGAACGGATGCGTATGTTGACCAGCTGGTCAAACTGATCTCGGTCACGAGGGTTTTCGAAAAACTTCAGGTAAAACGTTTGAAGGAGTGTCGTACCGAAAACGACGTTCGCGCTGAGCGTCTTTGTTATGTCCTGGTTCAGGACCAAACGGATTTTCCGGCGCTTATCGCGGTTGCCGCTCACCGAAGTTGGCCCGAAGTCATTCAACGAATTCTGGTTTTCGAGTTCCAGTGTGACCGACGTCTTGCCAATGCGGTACTGCAGGTTGCCCTTGAGCAAGTTGACGACACGGTTGTTGAACCGGTTCCTTGCCACTTCGAAGTTGTTGAGTTGCTCACGATGGTTCGCTTCGACCCTCAGGGTCAAACCGGGCACTGGCGAGAGCTCCGCACGAAGATTCAGGACATTGGAGTTGACGGTTTTGGTCTCGCGTTCGAGGTCCTGGTCGAAAATCTGTTCGACGAAGATGCCTCGCGGAAGCTCAAGTGACTTTTCCACCCGCGCGTATCGAGAGTAGCGTGCCTCAATTAGGTCGGTTTCATTGAGATTGATTCGCACGCTCCCCGCCAGCGAGTCGGATACAGCCCCGAGACCGCTGGTTATTGCCGCACCGGTATCCGCCTGGCGGGACGATTGCTTGTAGGCGACCCGGCCCCGGAGTGTCATGAAGCTACCGAGATTGTAAGAGACCGCGCCTCGCCCGCTGCCCTCCAGGCTGCGGTCGTTGAGAAATGTCTGCTCGCTGCGGGCGATCTGCGCGGCCATAGCCCCGTTGAACCTCAGGTTGAGCGGGAGCGCCGTGGAGTACTTCAAGTTCCCGCTCGCCAGCTGATTGTTGTTGAAGAAGTTTTGTATCTCCTGGGAGAAGGTCACCGTCCGGTTGAAGAACCGGCTGTCCGAGAGCGTCAGGTCAACGATGATTCCGGGGCGCACAGCGTAGTAGCTCGTGTTGGTCAATCGTTTTGTCTGGTCCCGCCGGTCCTGCAGACGGTACCGGGCTTCCTGAACGAAGAGGGTTGTCGAGTTCCGGAATCCATTCGGTCCGGCAAACGTGTTTACAAACCGGTTGCTCAGCGACACGCTCGAGACATTCCCCCGTATGGTGCCGTTGTACACCTGGTTCAGCGTCCACGTCAGCGGCCCCGCCGACAGTGCAGCTATCGAATCTATCGCCGTTGCCTGCATCGCCGCAATCGAGTCGAGCGTTGTCGCCTGTGTCCCCGCAATCGAGTCGAGCGTTGTCGCCTGCATCGCCGCAATCGAGTCGAGCGTTGTCGCCGTCGTCTGCGAATAAGAGACCGCCGGTACCCATGCGCTTGCAATCATGACCATCCAGATAATCTTTCTCACGACGATACCTGCTTCAGGCCTTCGTCATGACAGCTGAGAGTGCCCGCGTAATAGCAAGAAACCCTTCCTTGCTCACCGCCTCAGGACGTTTTTGCAGATCGATTCCGCTCAGCTCACCGATCTGTCTCAGTTCGGAGACAGACACCGAGTAGAAAGCTTTGATTGAGTTGTGAAGGGTTTTACGTCGTTGCTGAAAAACGTTTTTCACGAGTGTCTTGAATGACTTGAATTCCCTCACCGGGACGAGCGGTTCGTCAAGCGGTTTGAACTCGAGCACGATTGAATCCACTTTCGGTGGCGGAAAGAAAGATCCCGGGCGCACCTTGAAGAGCGAGCGTACCGAGTACAAACTCTGCAGGATCACGCTCGTGATCCCGTAGACCTTCGAGCCGCTGCTCGAGGCAATGCGTTCACCGACTTCGCGCTGCATCATGAGATAGGCTGATTGGATCATTTCGCTTTCATCGACGAGAAACGAGAACAACACATCGCGTGTGAGGTGATACGGAATGTTTCCCATCAACACGCAGCGATCGTATCCCGCTTCGGTTGCAAGTCCCGTTAGAGAGACCTCCGTGAAATCCACGTTCAGAACCTCCACCTTCGCGAGCGGTGGGTTGGTCGACTCGAAATGGCTGGCGAGGTCTTTGTGAAGTTCAGTATCGATTTCGAGCGCGATCAACCGTCCACACGCTTGTGCCAGGGGTTTCGTCAGTATCCCCTTGCCGGCTCCCAGCTCAATGACGACATCCTCTTGCGATAAGCCGGCAGCGTCCGTAATCCTCCCGGCGATCGCCGGGTCATACAAAAAGTTCTGCCCGAAGCGCTTTTTGGGTCGAAACGCCTTTGCGACCAATGCAACGTCTCTTTCGGTCGAAGGGGACCGGTATGCCGGTATTTTTCAAGTAAAACGTACAGGGGGCTGCTTACGCGGTAGCAATGTGCGGGAAGGATCCTCCTAAAAGGTACTTGTCAGAGCCGTAGTATACCTTTTTCCCTGGCAAGAGTCAAGCCTGGTTGGGGGGGGTCTAACGGACGAGTCCGGGCAGCGCTTCGACGAACGATTTCGGCTGGAGCTGGAACGTCTTCACGAACGGGTCGATCTCACAGACGTTGTCCTCGGAGAGCATCTTCATCTGGTCGACTGTCAGCGGGAAAAACGTGAAGCGCTGCATCGCCGCTACGAACGGTTTGATCGCCCAGAACGGAACGGTCATCGTCCGCAGGTGCTTGCCGACGAACTCCGCTGTTTTCGTCACCAGATCGCGGAACGCGATGCGGTCGGGACCACCCACTTCGTAAATCATCCCGTGCGTCTCCGGCATGATGAGCGAACGCGACATGATCTCGCAGACATCCTCGAGCGAGACCGGCTGCATCAGCGAGCGGCCGCCGTCGATCAGCGGCACGAGCGGCTTCCGAACCAGGCTCGAGATCTGCGTACTGAGACCATCTCCGGGGCTGAAGATCCAGGCCGGGCGGAAAATCGTCCATCGCAAGGATGACTTCTGCACCAGTTGCTCGCCCTCCCATTTTGTGCGGTGGTATTTGGACCGGGCATTCTCACGGGTGCCCAGCGCACTCATGTGAATGAACCGCTCGACGCCGGAGACCTTCGCCGCTTCCAGCATGTTGCCCGTGGCAACGCGATGGTATTCGTCGAAGACGATGCCCTGCGACGGGTTCTCACGAATCAAGCCAACGAGGTGGACAACCGTATCCATTCCGTCGGTTGCTCGCAGACACGCGTTCGTGTTGAACACCGTGCCTTCGACGATATCATATCCTTCCGTCGGAGCCTTGTGGGCGCTTTCCTTGCGCACCAGCAGACGCACGTCGTGCCCCTGTCGCTTGAGATACTCGCGGAGCGCACTGCCGACATATCCGGTTGCACCGGTGAGAAGCACTTTCATGGCAACCTCTGGGTCTATTTATACCAAATCGGGGAAATAATCAAGGGGATCGAGTCGTTCGGGCCCTCGTGCTCCAGATTGGGAGCTTCGACCTTCGCCGCGCGTGAATCAGTCCCCCGCCGACTCCGCCGCATCCTGAACCCGAGTGACTCCGCACAACGGACAGGCACCGATGTTTTTTGTGAACTCGATCCTGCACCCCGCACAAAGCACCGTGTACTCAGCCTGAGTGTCCAGGAGGGCGAAACCCTCTTCCTTGTCATCGTTCGGCACGTAGAGTTCGATCGTCTCTTCGTCGACCTCCGCAATAACTGATGGAATCGAGTGGTCGGCGAGCGTATAGCGCCGCTCGTCCAGCCCCTCTCTGTCCGAATAGAATCCGACGAGCACCCACTCTGACTCGTCTTCGAGTTTGTCGTGTGCGTTGCATATCACTTCATTGAAAACACTTCGAAAACATTCGGAACATACCATTTCATCACAGATCGCGCACTGTCCGACCGGACTGCCCTCTGCGTGATCGCACGCTTCCATGATTGTTTCCTCCGCCTGCTAGATTGACACGCCCAATGCCCGGACAACATTTTCATCCGTTTCTTTGCGGATCTTTTCCCCGGATCGTCCGGTAACCTCCGAGATTTTCTTGACGATATGCGTCAAGTACGATGGTTCGTTTCTCTTGCCACGAAATGGCGCGGGCGTCAGATACGGGCTGTCCGTCTCGAGAACGATCCGGTCGGCCGGCAGATCGGCAACCACCTCACTCAGAGTCGACTTCTTGAACGTGACGACGCCACCGATACCGATATGAAAACCCAACGCAAGAACCTGCGCCGCTTGTTTCGCATCACCGGTATACGCGTGAAAAATCCCCCGATAGCTCCCGCCCGCCTCGTCGAGCACCTGCATCACATCGTCGAACGCATCCCGACAGTGAATGATGATCGGACGGTCATTCCATCGCGCCATATCGATCTGCCTGCGGAACACATCGCGCTGAACATCTCGCGGCGAGTTGTCGTAGTGAAAGTCGAGTCCGATCTCACCGACGGCAACGATCCGGTCACGCCCGAGCAACTTTTCGATTTGTTGCTCGACGTCGCTGTCGAATGTTTCGGCGTCGTGCGGATGAACACCGACCGCACCGAAGAACATGGTGTCCCCGGCAACGAGCTCCGCGGTTTCCTTCGAGGAAGCCAGGTCGAAACCAATGTTCACGAGGCCGGTGACGCCCGCTTCACGGGCGCGCGAGAGGACATCGGCGATGTCTCCCTCAAAGTTCTCGTGGTTCAAGTGAACGTGTGAGTCTACCACGTTTTCAGGGCGCTCCGGCGCCTTCGACTCAGTCGTTTTTGGGCATATCGAACCTGGGAAACAGAACGGCGCCCGAGGCGACCGTCTTCCACTCGGGATCCCCGGGCCGGGTCGCCTCGTCGATCCGCAAAGCTGCAACGTCTGTTGGCAGGCCGAGTTGCTCTCGCATCGCCACCGCCTTCACGGGCATGAACGGCACCGAGAGGATCGAGCTGATCCTCAGCACTTCGAGCAACACCCGGAGTACATCGTCGAGCGGTTTTGCCTCATCCGCCTTCGAGAGCTGCCAGGGTTTTTTCTCTTCGATGTAGCGATTCGCCCCCTGCACCAGGTGCCACCACGCATCCAGAGCCTCGTCGAAGTGCAACCCGTCCATCCGGTCCGAGAACTCGTCGATCACACCGTCACTCAAACGAGCGAAATCGGCCTCAGCCTCCTTCGTCCACGCAGGTACGGCTCCGCCCCGGTATCGTTGGACCATGGAAAGAGTTCGCGAAAAAAGATTTCCCAGCTCGTTAGCAAGCTCTGCATTGTAGCGCGCGAGTGCCCGCTCGATCGTGAAGTCGCCGTCGCGGTCGAAGGCGATTTCCCGAAGCAGCAGGTAACGCAACACGTCGGCGCCACCGAAAAACTCGGCGAGTTCGACCGGATCGAGCACGTTGCCGATCGTCTTGCTCATTTTCGTGCCACGCGAATACACGAAGCCGTGTCCCCAGACGCTTTTCGGCAAGGGCACATCCGCCGCCATCAGCATCGCCGGCCAGATGAGGCAGTGAAAGCGCGTGATGTCCTTGCCGATAATATGGTAGTCGGCAGGCCAGTACTTCTCGAACGTGTCGGTTGCATCCGAATACCCGATGGCGGAAATATAGTTGATAAGCGCGTCGAACCATACGTAGACCACTTCATCCTTCGCAATCTTCGACGGTAGCGGTACCCCCCACTTCATTCCTTTTCGCGACACGCTGACGTCTTCGAGGCCCCGTTCGACTACTTTCAGGATTTCATTCCGGCGGATTTCCGGTTGGACGAACGTGGGGTTGTCGACTTCGATGAGCCGCTTGAGACGGTCACCGAATTTCGATAGGGCAAAAAAGTAGTTTTTCTCCTTCAACCATACCGGTTTCGTCTGGTGCCTCGGACAGAGTCCGTCGACGAGATCCTTTTCCAATTTGAACTCTTCGCATGACTCGCAGTAATGCCCTTCGTAGAATCCCTCGTAGATGTAGCCGTTGTCGTAGATCACCTCGAACAACTTCTGAACCGCAGCGATGTGGATCGGGTCTTCGGTGCGAATGAACTGATCGTACGAGATACCGAGACGCTGCCACACATCCTTGAATGTTGCGGCCATCTCGCGGCTGTAGTCTTGCGGTGTTTTCCCCTGCTTCAGTGCTTCCTTCTCGACATTTGCGCTGTGCTCGTCTGTGCCCATCAGGAAGTACGTGTCGAACCCGGTCAGCCGTTTGTAGCGTGCCATGCAGTCGGCACCGATTTTCTCGTAGGCGGTGCCGAGGTGCGGGGGAGCATTAGCGTAGTCGATGGCGGTCGTTATGTAGAAGGTGCTCATGGGGGTGCGGTCGGCGCGTTACTCACACATGCGTGCGCGTCCCTCGGTCCTCTACGAATGGTTGATCCCTGGATAATAGCAGGAGCCTAGCACCGGGAGTGCTTGATATCAAGAAACAGATCCACGAGCGCCGCATCGATGTTCCAGTTGCGTCGCACCACGCCGTCGCGCGTATCGAGGATCCGGTCCACGACCGCGGGGAGCCGCTTGCGGTCCCAGGTGGCGACCTGCTTAGCAAGAAAGCTCCGTTGATCGCTGTTGATGAACAGCATGTCGTCACCCGTCATCACGTCCCGGCAGGCCACCGCAAGCTCGTGCAAAAAGTGCGCGGCCGTATCGCGGTTCCCGCCTTTGTTCACCGAAAGCGCTTTCTTGATGACCCACGAATCCGGCGCCCGTTGAATCCGGTCGATAATCTCAAACACGTCGTGCCGCTTCGTGTCGTCGTCCGTAGCCTCGGCAATTTTCAGGGCACGCGGGACGTTTCCCTGCGAGAGCTCCGCTGCCTTGCGGGCTATCTTCGCGTCTTTGCCGTAGCTTTCCACGAGAATTTTCTCGACCACGCTCGGCTTGACCGGTCCGAAACGAACTCTCTGGCACCTCGACCGGACCGTGTAGAGAAGCACGTCAGGGTTGGAGGTGATCAGAATGAGTACGCAGCGCTTCGGTGGTTCTTCGATGGTTTTCAGCAGTGCGTTCTGGGCCGCCTCGCGCATCTCGTGAATATCATTGATGATGAAAATATTATAGCCGTCGCCGAATGGCTTTATGTTCGCGCGCTGAATGATCCCCCGGGACTGGGCGATGCGAAGTGACACCTTTTTTTTGAACTCGTGTGTGCTGAAAATATCTTCTCGCTTCGCTGCAAGTATCCTTGCGAGATCGGATTCGTCGTCTCCCCCGATCTCGCCGGATCCCTGTGTAGGCGTGGGGTACACTAACTGAACCGCCGGATGCTCGAGCCGGAGAACACTCTGGCACGCCTCGCAGTAATCGCCATCGATGGTGCAGGCCGGCTCGCGGTCGCAGCACAGCCTGCGCGCGAAGTCGATCGCCGTGATCTGCTTGCCGACGCCCACGGGACCCGTGAAGAGAAGTGGCGGAACGTGATCGCCGATGCACTCCTCGAGGAACCGCCATACACCGTCGTGCTCGAGATCGATCGGGGGAATTCCGGTTTTGTGGTCGTTCGACATGTGTCTTGTTCTGGATTACTTCAGCCACTCGAGGGGATTGAGGGCCGTTTTGGATTTCCGAATTTCGAAGTGGCACTCGAAACCGCTCAGCGACCCGCTGTCCCCGACTTCCGCAATGACTTCGTTCGATGCAACCCGCTGCCCCGCGGCAACGAATACCGTCGACGCGTGCGCGTACAACGTGTAATACCCGCTCCCGTGATCGAGAATAATGCAGTTGCCGTAACCGGATATCCAGTCTACGAACTCTACAGTACCGGGCGCCACGGAACGAATCGGGGTGCCCTGCGGTGCTTCGATGTCGATCCCGTTGTTGAATGTGACCGTGCCGAATTCGGGATGCCTGTTCTGTCCGAACTGTTTGGTGATCTTGCCACGCACCGGCCAGATGAGATTACCCTTCATTCTAGCGAATTCACCGGGCGGCAATCCAGCGTTGTTTTCTGAAAGTCGCCGGCGCTCGAGATCCGCCAGCAGATCCTGAAGTTTTTTCTTCGATTCTTCGAGCTCATCGATCGCCTCTGCGTGCACCGATCTCTCGCTGCGTATGTTCCTGAGCATCGCAACGCGGCGGTTCTTGCTTTTCTCGAGCTTCCGGTTCTCTTCTATCCTCGCCACCCTTAGCGCAGCCATGTCGGCGAGCATCTCGATCACGGTGGCTTGTTCAGTTTCCAGGCTCTCCTTGCGATCAAGAACGTCTTCGATGAGCGACGCATCATGGGCCGCGATGCGCGTCGCAAACTTGTACCGGCGTACGGCTTCCTGCAGATTGGCGCTTCCCAGAATCATTTCCCACTTGTAGTTCGGGCCGCGCATGTACATCTGGCGCAACCGCTGATTGAGACGTTCGCGCTGCCGCGCGAGTTGGTCCGTTTCGATGACCACCCCTTCTCGAAGCCTCTCGAGGTTTTCTTCGAGAAGCGCCTCGCGCTCCTTCATCATCTGAATGTAACGCTTTGATAACGCGATTTCCTTGTCGAGGTGCGCGAGTTGCTTGACGACGCTCGTTTCTTCCTTATTCAGCTTCGTCGACTCGCCCCGGTGCCTCCGGATGGCCTCTTCAATCTTCTGCAACTCGCTCTTCGAAGAGTTGATCCGGCCTCCGAGGTTCGATTGTGCTCGAACCATCTGCCCG
>JAPUJU010000397.1 GCA_027296025.1 bacterium | reverse complement strand
AACGATGGTGGGAACCCCTCCCAACATTATCGTGGCCGAACTGCTGTCCGGGCGCGGCGTGGAACCGTTTGGACTGTTCGCCTTTACACCGGTGGGACTACTCATTCTTGTGGGCGGCATTGTCTATATGATCACGATCGGGCGAAAACTTCTTCCTGCGCGCTCGATCGACTCATCGCTCACGGTAAGCAAGGACCTTGCGAAAGTCTACGAGCTGCACGAACGTCTTTTCAGCATACGTGTCCCGAAAAAATCTCCGCTCGATGGCAAAACACTGCGCGAGACGGGGCTACGCACGACCCTCAAGGTTCATGTCGTGTCTATTTTGCGCAACGGGCGGCAGCAGCTTGCACCTGAGCCGGATTCGATGATCAAAGGGGGCGACGTTTTGCTCGTCGAGGGGCGCCTCAACGACGTGCAGCAGCTCGTTCGTGTCCAGGGGGTCGAAGTTCAGAAGACGCGCATCGGGGAGCTGCCGCGTCCGGTGCGTGGGGTCAGCGGTGTCCGTGCGCGCGTTGTCAAGGGGTCGGCCATTGTTGGAAAGTCGCTCAAGGAGCTCAGCTTTCGTAAACAGTTCGGTCTGCTGGTCGTCGGTATCATGCGGGACGGGACGGTCATCAAAGGGCACCTCGGCGACGAAATACTAAAGGAAGGCGATGACCTCCTCGGGCTGGGAACGACCGCGCAGTTGAATGAGCTGGCCGACGACGAAAACTTTTCCGTGCGGGAAGTCGGGCTCACGGCGGTCCGTCAGCTCCAGGAGCATGTGTTCCTCGTGCGAATCTCTGAGGAGTCGCCACTGGTCGGGACAACGGTTGGATCGGGTCGAATCGGGGAACTCGTCGGCCTGATGGTCGGTGGCATCATCCGTGAAGGCCACACACGCCTCGCCGTCGCACCGGACGAAGTGATACAGGCAGGCGATACCTTTCTCGTCACCGGAGAACCGTCGCGAATCATCGACCTGCTCGAGATGGGCGGCCTGGACCTCGACGCGGACGTGCCGGAGCCAACAATAGAATCGGACGAGATCGGGATCATCGAGGCGGTCGTGGCGCCAAGGTCGAGTTGTCTGGGAAGCACGCTCAAAGACCTCGCGTTTCGCGACCGGTTCGGGTTGCAGGTGCTGGCGATCTGGCGCGACGGTCGCCCGATCCGAACCCAGCTGGCCCACATGAAACTCAAGTTCGGTGATGCCCTCCTGCTGCAGGGCCCTCGCAAAAAGATTCGTCAGCTCGTCAAAGAACCTGATTTCGTGGTTCTCTCGCGCACTGCACAGGTGCCCCGGAGGACGAGGAAGGCGCCGTTTGCGGTCGCCGGGTTGTTCGTAATGATCGGCATGGTCGTCACCGGCTGGATGCCGATCCACGTTGCGGCATTCACGGCTGCATCACTGGTGCTTCTGGCCAAGACCCTGACCATGGAAGAGGCGTACAGGGCAATCGAATGGCGAGCGATTTTCCTGGTCGCGGCCGTGCTTCCCGTCGGGATTGCGATGGAGCGTACCGGAGCGTCTGTCATGCTCGCGAGCTTCGTCACCGACTTTGCCGGTCCGCTCGGGCCGTACGCCATCCTCGGGTCACTCGTGATTTTGTCGAGCCTCCTCAGTCAGGGGCTCGACGGTGCTCCCGCCGTCGTCCTGCTCACACCCGTTGTGATGCAACTTGCGACCGAGCTCGACATCAGTCCGTATCCGCTCATGATGGGGATAAGCCTCGCCGCATCGGCGGCGTTCATGACCCCGTTCAGCCAGAAGGCGAATCTGCTTGTAATGGGCGCGGGAGGCTACCGTTCGGCGGACTACCTCCGTGTCGGCACACCGTTGACGATTCTGCTTTTGATTTTATTGACATTTCTTGTGCCGGTATTCTTTCCATTCTAACTGGAAAGGCATCGATGAGCTAAACACGGGTTCCAGGATGTGCTAGGATGGAACCCATCGCCAACGCCCGCTGAATCGCAAGTCACGTGTGGAGGAGGTAACTCTTTGTCGGACAGTTTGACGATTATCGATAACAGAACGGGGAAAAAGTACGAAGTCCCGATCAGCTACGGGACCTACAACACGTACGGTGCGTCGATACCGGCGTCCGCGCTCCGCAGTATCAAATCCTCTGACGATGACTTCGGCATGATGACCTATGACCCCGGGTATACGAACACGGCGCACTGCAAAAGTGCGATTACATTCGTAGACGGTGAGAAGGGGATTCTCAAGTACCGTGGCTATTCGATCGAGGATCTGGCAACGCGTGGCAATTTTCTCGAAGTGGCGTACCTGATCCTGCACGGTGACCTTCCGAACCGCTCGCAGCTCGACGAGTGGGAGCACGAAATCACCCACCACACGCTTATCCATGAGAGCATCAAGAAGTTCATCGAGGGCTTCCACTACGATGCGCACCCTATGATCATGTTGATCAGCACGATAGCCGGGCTCTCCAGCTTCTATCCGATGGCCGGGGATACGGCGGACCAGGTTCGGCGGACCCGTCAGATCCACCGGCTGATCGCGAAACTTCCGACGATTTCGGCATTTGCGTACCGCTACCGTGTCGGACTGCGGTACTCGTATCCGGACAACGACCTTTCGTACACCGGAAACTTCCTGAAGATGCTCTTTAAGATGACGAGATCCTACACGCCTGATCCGATCCTCGAAAAGGTGCTGGATGTCCTCTTTATTCTTCACGCCGATCACGAACAGAACTGCAGTACCTCCGTCATGCGAGGCGTTGGCAGTTCACTACCGGATCCGTATGTATCCGTCGCAGCTGCGGCAGCAGCCCTCTACGGTCCGCTGCACGGCGGGGCAAACGAGAGAGTCGTTCGCATGCTGAGAGAGATTGGGGACAAGAAGAACGTCCCCGCGTACATCAAACGCGTGAAGGCCGGGGAATTCCGGCTGATGGGTTTCGGTCACCGCGTGTACAAGAACTACGATCCGCGAGCGAAGATCCTTCGCGGGCTGTTCGAGCAGGTTTTCGAAGCGACCGGACGCAGCCCGCTACTCGATGTAGCGGTGGATCTCGAGAGAATCGCTCTCGAAGACGACTATTTCGTTGAGCGCAAGCTCTACCCGAACGTGGACTTCTATTCGGGGATTATCTATCAGGCGATGGGTTTTCCGATGGATATGTTTCCCGTTTTGTTTGCGATCCCCAGAACGGTCGGCTGGCTGGCGCAGTGGGCTGAGCTGCTCGAAGATCCGGACCTTCGGATCGCCAGACCGAGGCAGATTTACACGGGCGAAAACGAACGCACGTACATTCCGGTGGAGAGTCGCGAATAGCCGTTCCTGGTGAGGTCGATCCGGCCTATGACGCTCGCGCTGCGAAACACGGTACAGCTTGCCGGTGTTGCCGACAGGGCGGAAGCAGAGATGATGGCCGATGCCGGTGTCGATTTCATCGGGTTTCCCCTGCGGCTGGCGGTCCACGAAGAAGATATTTCCGAGGACAGGGCACAGGAAATCATCAAACATATCGAACCTCCCCCTCACGCCGTTCTCATCACGTATCTCAGCCGTTCCACCGACATTGCCTCCGTGTGCAGGACACTGAAGGTTTACGCCGTTCAGCTCCACGGTGACATTTCTACCGAGGAACTAATCGCACTGAGAAACCTCGAACCGCAACTTTGTGTCATTAAGAGCCTGATCGTTGCCGACGGCAGCGAAGCGCGGCTTCGTCTCGACGTCGAAGAGCTCTCCCCATACGTCCACGCATTCATCACTGATACGTTCGATCCCGTCACGGGGGCGAGGGGGGCCACGGGAAAAACGCACGACTGGTCGATCAGCCGCGAACTCGTCGAGCACACGGACACCCCCGTGTGGCTTGCCGGTGGATTGACACCGGAGAACGTGGGTGATGCGGTAGACCGTGTCCACCCAGCCGGTGTTGACGCACACACGGGCGTCGAAGACGCCAGCGGACGAAAGGATCCCGACAGAGTGAAACGTTTTGTAACAGAAGCGAAGGCCGCATTTGAGAGAATGAACACGTCTTGAGAGGACGGGAAAGGAAGACGTAGCGTGAACCTCAGGCACCGAACTCACGAGATCATCTTTGAAGCGGACACACGCGCGGGCAAGATGTTTGATGTCATCCTGATCATCTGCATTATCGTCAGCGTGATCGCGGTCATGCTCGACAGCATAGCGCCGATTCGCGCCCGCTACGGCGATGTGCTGGGTGTCCTTGAGTGGATTTTCACGATTCTCTTTACGGTTGAATACATTCTGCGTC
>JAPUJU010000396.1 GCA_027296025.1 bacterium | reverse complement strand
GGGAGGCGGCTTCCTCACGCATGCGGTCCAGGCACTGCTCGCGAGATTCCGCGATCAACTTCGTGTAGTCGCGGATTTCACCCCCCGTAATGTTCTTGAGGTTCGCGAGCAGATCGTGGCCAATATGCCGCGCACGTATCGTGTTGCCGCGAACCAGGCCGAGGATGGTCTTGATTCTCCGGCCTGGAATCGTGTCGGTTGTTGTAACGGTCACTGCTCGACCTCCTTGTACGGGTCGTTCTTGCTCTCATGGTAGCGCTCACGAACCACGGATAGAAACACGACAACCAGACCGAGTATGACCGCTGCAATCGCGAGACCCTTGAACGTCAAGAACTCGGGTGAGGTTACCGCTTTGTAGGCAGCAAAAGCAAGTACCGCCGCAATACCGATCAGCAGCAGCAGAAATCCGCCGCCACGTTCTGTTCGTCGGTACAGACTTTTCCAGTATGAATCCCAGAACTCTGTGTCGGGCGGACGCAATCGCAACTCGTCGGTCAGCTTGACGATTCTCCCCAGGTCCTCGAGTTCGCTCGCACACACGTCGCAGGCCCCGACGTGCTCCTCATAAACGCGTTTTTCCTCGACAGTCATTTCACCGTCGAGGAATTTCATCCCGTCCGTTTGAAAGCGATTACAGCCCATGGTCAGACCACCTCTCCGTGCGTCGGGTCGCCCGGGTCCCGGGCTCCTTGCAAGTCGTCGAGCCCACTTCGTTCGAACTCGAGGACAATCTGCTTGAGCGTTTTTCTCGCATAGTAGAGACGCGACATAACCGTTCCAATGGGTATGTCGAGGATTGTCGCAATTTCCTGGTACGAATATCCCTTGAAATTCTTGAGCACCACGATCTCTCGGTGCTCAAAAGAGAGTCGTTCAATGGCCGCACGGACCAGGCGGACCCGCTCTCTTTTTTCCATCTTCTCGAGAGGTGTCGATGCGCCGGATGCAAATCTCTCTTCCGCACCGTCCTTGTGGTGAAGCGACTCCCAGGTTTTTCTGCGACGCTGCAGAAAGTTCAGGCAGTGGTTCTTGAGGACGCGGTAAAACCACGGGTAGAACGGGCGCTTCGGATCGAATTTCCTGCGCGCTTCGAACGCCTTGATGAACGCGTCCTGCGACAGGTCACGAGCATCGTCGGGGTTGCCCGTAAACCCGAGCGCAACCAGGTACGCATCGGACATGTGCAATCGCACCAGTTCCTCGAACGCGCTCCGGTCGCCCTCGCGCCATCTGTCGATGAGATCGCGGTCAACGTCCTTCACGAAAGGTCTCCCAGCATATGCCAGCACTCCGTTCATGATATCCCTACCCGCACGCGCCGGGTTTATTCGGCCCGGATGGGCTATTTCTTACCCGGGCAGGGACACACGCTGATGATACCTCCCGCACAACCACATGTAAAATATAAAGATACCATCAGCACCGAAAAGGCTGTTTACCCCCATGGGTGCGGCGTTCCATCGGCCGGCACCGAGTACGCAGCGGAGGCCGCACCCTTCGGGCTGCCACTAGGAAATACGAGTTGCCGAAAACGCGCTGGCGACGATAAGATCGGTTTTTCCGGCACAACATTGAGCCAGATCGATTCTACGTTGCCCCTGGACCTGGAAAGATCATGACCTCCAGCGATTTTGCGAGCTTCCTGGAAGCGTTTCTCCAACGGGCGGAACCGCTTTCGCGCGAAGTCAATCTCGCCTACTGGACCGCGACGGTCTCGGGCAGAGAGGCCGATTTCGATAAGCTTGCCGAACTGCAGGTTCGGCTCCAGAAGCTGTACTCCGACCCGAAAGACTTCGAGAGAATAAAAACATGGCACCTCTCCGGCTCCGGCCTGCCGGACATCGACAAGCGCCAGATCGATATTCTCTACCACGCCTCCCTTCGCAACCAGATCTCACCCGATCTCAACGAACGCATTACCAAACTCTCGACCCGGATCGAGAACCAGTTCAACGTGTACCGGGCAAACGTCAATGGAAAGGCACTCACCAGCAACGATATCCTCACGATTCTCAAGGAAAGCAACGACTCCGTCCTGCGCAAGAACGTATGGCTCTCCGGCAAGAAAGTTGGCAACGTCGTGCACGATGACCTGCTCACGCTCGTCAAACTTAGAAACGAGGCGGCGGAAGTACTGGGCTATCCAAATTACTACTCGATGTCGCTGGACCTGAACGAACAGAACGAAGAGGAGGTCGTCGGTCTCTTCGACGAGCTGGAAAAACTCACGCGGGAGCCGTTCGCGGAGATGAAAGCCACCGCGGACGAACGGATGGCCGAGCGCTACGGGATCGCGACCACCGAAATCAGGCCATGGCACTATGAGGACCCGTTCTCGCAGGAGGCACCGCGCGTGTTCGACGTGGATCTCGATCGGTATTTCAAGGACCACAACGTTCTCGACCTCGTTACACGCTATTTCGAGGGTATCGGCCTTGAAGTGCGAGACATTCTCGAGCGGAGCGATCTTTACGAAAAACGTGGCAAGGACCAGCACGCGTTTTGCACGGATATCGACCGCAAGGGTGACATTCGTATCCTCGCGAACATCAAGAACGACGAGACGTGGACCGGTACCATGCTCCACGAACTCGGGCACGCTGTGCACGACAAGTACATCGACTCCGACCTGCCGTACCTGGTCCGGCAGGAGGCGCACATTTTCACAACTGAAGCTATCGCGATGTTGTTCGGACGGCTATCCAAAGATCCGAACTGGATCCAGGAAATGGGGGGGATAGGCGACGAAGAAAAAGTCCGGATCTCGGGCGACCTCGGCCGGAACCTCCGTCACTCGCAGTTGATGTTCGCGCGCTGGTCACAAGTCATGATGCACTTCGAGCGCGAGCTCTACACGAATCCCGAGCAGAACCTCAACGAGCTGTGGTGGGATCTGGTGGAACGCTTTCAGATGATCACTCCGCCGGAGGAAACGGATAGGCCTCACTGGGCGGCCAAGACCCACATCGTCACGGTTCCGGTTTACTATCACAACTATCTCCTCGGCGAAGTGCTTGCCTCGCAGATCGATCACTTTATTCGCAAGAACGTGCTGCCTCCGGGCGAACGCTCCAGCTCGTTCGCCAACTGCGTGGGCGTTGGTAATTATCTGACCGAGAAAATTTTCGCACCGGGAGCGAAACTTCGGTGGGACGAAATGATAACGAGCGCCACGGGCGAACCGCTCACTCCGAAGTACTTTGCCGAGCAATTTGTCCACTGACTTCCCACACAAAACAGGCCCCCGCGAAACACGAGAACCTGCTTCGAAGAAAGAAGCATCGGGAGCTCAGCGGCCGATTGGAAACGCAACCCCTCCAAATATCGAAATCACGTTGTTCTGCAAGTCCTCAACCGGTCCGACTGTCCCGATTTTCTTAAAACCGAACGACCACCGCAGATCAACTGTGAACATCATCTGCCCGCTCGTAAGCCACGCGCCGATACCGACCGTTCCGCCGACGTCCCACGTATTCACCTCGTCCTTGACGTCCCCGTCCCCACCGGCGTCCTTATCAGCCTCCGAATCCGCATTCACGAGATAAGACAAGACCGGGCCGGCAAATCCGACGATCTGCGCGTTATCACCCACGGGAACCGTAGCCACTGCAGTCAACGGGAATTCCAGATAGCTGAGTTCAAGTGTGAGCTTCGTTTCTTTGTTCTCCGCGCCCTTCTTCATCCACAGAGCTTCCAACTGGACGGTGAACTTTTCTGAAACCTCGGCCAGCCCGAACGCCCCGAGTCCGAACGCCTTGATCGGTACGGCAAGGTCTGCGTCCCCACCATGGATATCGGCAAAGTTGAACCCTCCCTTAGCTCCTACCATTAGTTTTGTCGCGTGGGCGTTAACGGTGAACGACGCCACCACGGCGGCAACCAATGCCACCATCACGGTTTTCTTCATCGGACTCTCCTTACCTCGAAATCGACATAGAGTGGGGTCTGTTGCATTGTCTCGTGGTGCTCCGAAGCAATCCCTTCGAGGATGTTCGGCACAATATTCGCCCAGTGTCGTATCTTCGCAGGCGTTTTTCAAGCGGAAATTCACCCTACCAGTAGCCCGTCAGCTGTAATGAGAAGGAGACGTAGTTGGCGTTTTTGGTGAGGTCGCCATCGATTTTCATGTAGACGTACTCTGCCTGGGGGCCGATGGCCATATTCTCCATCAACCGCCACTCGTATCCCGTCGCCAGCAGGACCCCCGCACCGGCATTGTCCTGACGCTGCGCGCCGGTGGTCACGACTTCTACCCTCGACGTCGCGATTCCGGCTCCGCCACGCACGTATAGCCCCATGTTCCCGGGCCACCATGTGACCGCGAGAGATGACAGCGTTAATACCCACCGGAGGTCGTCGGTGGCCTGCTGGCTAAAAAAGGCGGCGAACCCGGTGAATTCGACCCCGGCAACCAGGTTGTCCCTGATAGCCCAGCCCATGCGAACGTTTCCTGTGCCTCCGTTCTGGCGAGTCAGTTCCTGCACGACCGTCACGTCTGCGCCCGCGCTACCGAAACCAAGGCCGGCTCCGACAAAGAAACCCTCGCGCTTGTGAGGAAACTGTTCGATCGCGTGCGAATCGGATGAGAGCGTGGCGAGAATAATCACTGAGATGAGTGTGCCCATCGAATATCGCATGGTGGGACGATAACGAACGCCACTGTGGCATGCAAACGAAAACCCGCACCAACAGGCACGGGTTCACGTTCATCGTATCAGACGAAACGGTCTACCAGTACCAGGTACCCTGCGCTGTCAACGACGTGAAGTTCGCCGACCCCGTGTCTTCGCCATCGGTGCCCATGAACGCCCACTCAACCTGCGGCCCGAACGCAAACCGGGTAGTCAGCCGCCACTCATAACCGATCGCACCGACAAGGCCGACGCCGACTTCACTGCCGGAGACCGACGTCGTTCCCTGCGTGAGCTCGATACCGGTTGCTCCGACGCCGATGCCGCCGCGAAGGTAGAGACCCATGTTCGACGGGAAGAACGTCATCGCGAGCGCGGTCACGTTGAGCTTGAGGTTGGCGTCAACGTTCGTGCCGCTGATGGCGTAGCTGCGAAACCAGGTTGAGTTCTCCAAACCCAGAGTCAGGTTTTCCGTGAGCGCCCATCCAAGACGAAAGTTACCGGCTGCACCACCTTCGCGGCTCAGGTCGGCGACAACCAACGATGTTGCGCTGCCGGGCTCGGTGTCGGCCGAAGCCATACCGGCTCCAAGCCCGATGTAGAACCCGGTTCGACTGTGTGCATGGGTGCCCGCCATCGCGGCCGCGGCGACAAATTGAACCGACACGGCGGCGGCAAGTACGAGCAGAATTTGGCCTTTTCTCATGTGTCTCTCCTGTGCTTTGTACGTAACATGCTGTATTTTATAAAGTTGCGGAACAGCATCGGTTTTGCGCACGTCGCTTCGCTCCGGTGCAATGACATTGCAACCACCGGTGCAAAGATCGCGCCGAATCGATCCGCTCCCGTAAAAAGTCCGAGGGACCGGGTCAGCGTAGCGGGGAAAGTTTGCTCAGCATGCGGCGGAGCCTGCTGCTTTTGTGCTTCCACTTCTCTTTGATCTCGGGAATCATGTCGCGCGTCGTATTATACCCCAGCTCGATCAGTTCTTCCGATGCATCGAAATCAAAGGGGCTGTAGTTTTCCATGTCAGGATGAATGAGCACGTCGGCCTTCGGCGCCGAAACGCGGTAGTTTGTTTTGGCGATCAGACCCATCACATGCATGGCAAGCTGCAGGTAGTTTCGCGGCCGCCGGTAGATGCTGCGTTCGTCGGCCAGGCTTGCGCCGATAACGAAGACTTCTTGCTCCATCTCGCGGAGAGTTTCGACGGGCAGGTACTCGCTGAACCCGCCATCGACGTAATAGATCCCGTCAATCTCCACCGGGAGAAAGATCTGGGGGATGCTGCAGCTTGCCCGAACCGCAAGCGCGACGGCGCCCCGGCGGAACACACGCTTTCCACCAGTGGCTAGATCGGTTGCGACAATCTGACACGGAGTTTTCAAATCCTTGAACTCGACGTTGCCGATTACTTCGGTCACAAAGTTCTGGATACGTTTACTCGATACGAAACCCAGTCGCGAAAAACGCAGCGCGATCAGTTTGCTCCAACTCAGGCTGTTCGCGACCTGCAGGATCGAAGAGATCGGCATTCCAGATGCGTAGAACGCTCCCACCATGGAGCCTCCACTCGTCGCGGCGATATAGTTGATCGGGATCTCGGCTTCCACAAGCGCCTTGATGATGCCGACGTGGGTGACGGCCTTCGCCGTTCCGCCGCTCAGGGCAAGCCCGACCGGTAGCATGTTTCCAGCCAACTCACAAACCTCCTTGGGATACCGACCCATGCTAAGTGCGTGTTGAAGCAACGTAAAGACAATATTGCGGCCCGAACAAATCGACCGGCGCGCCTGGGAAGCACGCCGGTCGAGTCCGACAACACTACCTTTTTGTCCGGCTTTCGCCGGACTCAAAACTAGAACTTCAGCATGATCCCGCCGGCGATTTGCGTGGTTCTGATTTTCTCAGTCGCAAAAATGTACCCGAACCGGGCATCACCGTACAACGCGAACGGGAGAACCGGAAACGATAAACGCAGCCCGACAAGACCTTCCGCGCTGGTCTTCGCAGCGTATTTGAAGAGCTCTATCGGATTGTCCGCGTTTTCGGGGCCGAGGCTTCCGCCGGCAATCGCTGCCGCGACTTCCGTATTCATCAGGTGCCAGCCCACCCCCCCGCCAACATAGACTTGAAGCGGGGACATGGGCAAACTGATCAGGTTCTTTTTAAGAAGAATGGTCGTGCTCAGATCCTGATACGTAAACGATGCCGGGACGGGGACTGCGAGAACGTTGTAGGTGTAGGTGAAATCCTGCGTAAAGTAATTTACGTGAAGCTCGAGATCGATAACGGGGAGAGCGCCGATGTAGAGCATGGCGCCGTAGGCCGTACCGCCTCCGAGGTCCCCGGAGCCGGGCAGGATATCGCCCGAGTAGTTCACGGAACTCAATTCGACACCGAATCCGATGCCGACGAGCGCCGAGGCGTTTCCAGCATAACCAATTGAAATAACAGCAATTAAAACGATAATGTTCTTCATTTTCCCCTCCTTTGCCAATACAATCTGGCTGGGAACTGCAATTTTCGATCCACAACGGGAGCAGACATGGTAATGTGAACGGGTTGAGGCGGTTGCCCAAAACCACGGGAGGCTACGGGTATGCGACGTAGAGCGATCGAGGTTTTATGCGTCGTGATTCTCGTTGCGGTTCTCAGCGGACCCGCATACGCGAATTACTACATGCATGAGACGGAAACCGAGTCCGGTACGGCTGTCACCGTCACCGAACAAGTTTCCGGGTTCGAAGCGTTTCAGGCAGAATGTGAACTTGCCTTCGAGCGGGCGAAGTCGGCGGTAGAAGCTGCGGCACGATCCATCAAGGCAGTCGTGGTGACTCTCGTGACTGCGCTGTGGGTTGTTGTTACAGTTCTCGTGAAGCTCGCAGTGCGCATGGTGTTTGCGCTTGTTCTTGTGGTTGGACAGTGGTTTTTCGCCGCGCTGTTCGGATAGATCAGGCGTTTCTTTTCGACAGCGTCTCCTCGAGAAACCTGAGGTAGCCGGGCGAGATGTCTTTGAGGTCGACCGCTATGATTTCCGGCACATCGTAGGAGTGCAATTCTCTCACCCTCTCTTCGAGCTGTGGAAACCGATCGCTGCTCGTTTTCGCCAGCATCACCACTTCGACGTCATCGACCACTTCACCCTTCCAGCGATAGATACTCCGACACCCAGGAAGCATGTTGACACACGCCGCCAGCCCTTCTTCGACCAGGACGCGAGCGACCTTCGCGGCCTCTTCGGAATTCGACGCCGTCATGAAGACGAGTTGATAACGTCCGTCGCTCACGTTACTTTTCATATTCGATAGCGGTCCAG
>JAPUJU010000395.1 GCA_027296025.1 bacterium | reverse complement strand
ATCACCGGCGGGCAGGCACCCGACGACAAGGCAGTCATCCGCCTCAACAATGCCATCCTGAGCATGTTTTCCAGCCTGCCCGGTCGGCCGGAGTGGGAATCCATTGGGAAGTAGTAATCAAAGCTCCTAGACGTAGCCTGTGATCCACTTGGAATCGGGGCCACGCGTTCGGATGTGTTTGGTGCAGAACGTGGCGAACGGAAGCCTGCAACGGGACGAGCCTGTATGGTCTCCTGCAGAACGTTAAGTAGGTTTCGTAACCTTCTGAAATACATATGACTGCCCTTGGATGGTCAGAGGGGAGGCCATCATGAGTCGGACTCTTCCAGGTACGATTGTTTTCTGCGCGCGGGGCCTGACCCTTGCCCGCGGCCCCGTCGTTCTCTACTATCGAGACGTGCCCCGACCGGGGGTCTACCCAATCAAAGATGATCCGGAGGAAAATGAATGACTATTCGACACGCTGTTGTTGGTGCGCTTGCGGCATTTCTTATTGCCGCGGCGCCGCCGGCAGAATACCAGGGACTCGAGGATGAACTAAACATGACCGCGGAGCGCTACGTAAAACTGGTTCTCGCGCTCGGGGTTCACGACCCAGGCTATGTGGACGCGTACTACGGCCCCGAGGCCTGGCAGACCGACATCGATGCGAACACTCCGTCGCTCGAAGCGATCGCCGGCGAAGCTGCGGATCTCAAGAAGGAGCTCGAGCGACTTGACTATCGTGGCGCAGAGGAGATTCTTCAGTTGCGTCTCCAGTATCTGACGAAGCAGCTCGGAGCCTTGGGTGCACGTGTGATGATGCTGCAGGGCAAGAAGATGACATTCGATGAGGAGTCAAAGGCGCTGTATGACGCAGTCGCACCGACGCACCCGGCGAGTTACTTCGATGCTACGATCCGTGCACTCGACGAACTTCTGCCGGGAGACGGTTCGGTGTCGGAACGCCTCGCAAAGTTTCAGGAGGAGTTTGTCATCCCGCGCGACCGGCTGGACCCGGTGTTCAACGCGGCGATCGACGAGTGCCGGAAGCGAACGAAGGTACATATGGATCTTCCGGACGATGAGAACTTCCGGGTGGAGTACGTCAACGATAAACCGTGGAGCGCCTACAACTGGTACAAAGGAAACGGTTACAGTCTGATTCAGGTGAACACGGACCTCCCGATCCGGATCAGCCGCGCCATCGATCTCGCATGTCACGAAGGATACCCCGGACACCATGTGTACAACGCGATGCTCGAGAAACACCTCGCGCGCGAGCGCGGCTGGGTCGAGTTCAGTGTGTATCCGCTGTACAGTCCACAGTCACTGATTGCGGAGGGTAGTGCGAACTTCGGGATCGAGGTCACGTTTCCCGGTAATGAGCGTATTGAGTTCGAGAAGGAAGTGCTCTTTCCGCTCGCCGGCATCGATCCAGCAAGGGCAGAAGTGTACTATCGCGTCGAGGAGCTTGTCAGCGACCTGGGATACGCGGGAAACGAAGCGGCCCGCGAGTACCTCGACGGGAAAATCGATCGCGCCGAAGCCGAAAAGTGGCTGGTCGATCACGCACTCATGACCGAGGAACGCGCCGCACAGCGGGTGCGCTTCATCGATACGTATCGCGCCTACGTGATCAACTACAACCTCGGTCAGGATCTCGTTCGGAACTACATCGAGAAACGGGGCGGAACGAGTGATGATCCGGAACGCAGGTGGCGCGAGTTTACCGAGCTTCTTGCGTCACCGAGGCTTCCTTCCGGGCTTCAATAGGCCGTCGGACTCCCCTCCACGTTTGATTGACGCCCTCTCGATGCCTGAAGTATCATCGCGAATGAACTCGTCGACAGGCATCCGACTATGAAAGTTACGATCATCGGGGGAGGGCCGGGGGGTCTGTATTTTGCGATACAGATGCTCGGGCGCGATCCATCCCACGACATCACGGTCGTCGAACGGAATCCGAAAGGCAGCACGTTCGGCTGGGGAGTTGTCTTCTCGGACGGCACGCTCGACAATTTCAGGGCGGCGGATGCGAAGACGTACCAGCGAATCACCGACGGTCTTGCACACTGGGACGATATCGATGTCCACTTCGGGGGAAAGCTGATTCGGTCCAGCGGACACGGATTCAGCGGCATCTCGCGCCAGGTGCTCCTCGATATTCTCGCCGAGCGTGCCGAAGAGATGGGCGCGAAAATCCACTACGAGGACAATGCCGACGACTCACGACTTGGAGGCTCCGACCTCATCATTGCCGCGGACGGGATAAACAGCGAGACGCGAACCCGTTACGCCGAACACTTCAAGCCGAACATTGACCTTCGCGAGTGCAAATTCGTATGGCTCGGCACAAAGAAAGTGTTCGACGCGTTCACGTTTCTTTTCAAAAAGACAGAGCACGGTTGGTTTCAGGTTCACTGCTACCGATTCGACCATGATATGAGCACGTTCATCGTGGAGTGCCGTGAGGAAACCTGGCGACACTCAGGTCTCGAGACGATGGGCAAAGAAGAGGGGATCGCGTTCTGCGAGGATCTTTTCAAAGAATACCTCGACGGACACGAGCTGATCTCCAACGCGGCACACCTTCGTGGATCGGCTATGTGGCTGAATTTCCCGCGCGTGAACTGCGAACACTGGCACCACGGGAACATCGTTCTACTCGGAGACGCCGCGGCAACAGCGCACTTTTCGGTGGGTTCCGGGACGAAACTCGCGATGGAGAGCGCGATCGCGCTCGCTGACAAGCTCCATTCGATCGATGACATGGGTACTGCCCTGGACGAGTACGAAGAGGAGCGCCGGGTGGAGGTTTTGCGATTGCAGAGTGCTGCCCGTAACAGCACGGAGTGGTTCGAGGAGGTGGGATTGAAAACGAAACTCGAGCCCGAGCAGTTTGCCTACAGCCTTGTGACTCGAAGCCAGCGCGTCAGCCACGAGAATCTGCGTCTTCGCGATAAGGCGTACCTCGAAGACTACGAGCGCTGGCTGGGCAAGCATCTGACCGGCCGCGCGTACGATAAGGCTGTCCCTCCGATGTTTCTTCCGTTTGAACTGAGGGACATGCGGCTGAAAAACCGCATCGTGTGCTCGCCGATGGCGATGTATTCCGCCGTTGACGGCTCGGTGAACGATTTTCACCTGGTTCATTTTGGAGCGCGCTCACTCGGAGGCGCCGGCCTCATCTTCACAGAGATGACCTGCGTATCTGCCGATGGGCGCATTACGCCGGGATGCGCGGGAATGTACGAGGATGCACACGTGGATGCGTGGAAGCCTATCGTGAAATTCGTGCACGAACGCTCGGGCGCAAAGATGGCAATGCAGCTCGGCCACTCGGGCCGCAAGGGATCGACGCGCCTCGGTTGGGAGGGGATGGACGAACCGCTGCCGGAAGGTAACTGGCCGATCGTCGCACCTTCACCGATTCCGTACACGAACGTGAACCAGATACCGAAAGAGATGACGCGAGAGGACATGGACCGGGTGCGCGACGACTTTGTCAGCGCGACGTACCGCGCGGCTGCCGCGGGCTTCGACATGATCGAGCTGCACTGTGCGCACGGCTACCTTCTCTCGACGTTCATTTCTCCGGTAACCAACCGGCGAACCGACGAGTACGGCGGTTCGATCGAGAACCGGATGCGGTATCCGCTCGAAGTATTCGATGCGGTGCGGGCAGCATGGCCACGGGAGAAGCCGATGTCCGTTCGTATCTCCGCCTCCGACTGGGTGCCGGGTGGCGTGACGATCGAGGATTCGGTGTGCGTCACCGAAATGTTCAAGGAACACGACCTGGATATCATCGATGTTTCGTCCGGGCAGGTGATGCCCGATCAGAAGCCGGTCTACGGGCGGATGTTCCAGGTGCCGTTTGCGGAACGGATACGCCTCGCCCTCGACATCGCGACGATGGCCGTCGGCAACATCTATGAACCGGATCACGTGAACAGTATCATCGCGGCGGGTCGCGCCGATCTGTGCCTGCTCGCGAGACCACACCTGTGGGACCCATTCTGGACGCTGCGCGCGGCGGCCGAGCTCGGATACGAGGATATCGAATGGCCGAGCGCGTACCTGTCCGGAAAGCAGCAAATAGAAACGTTGAGCCGGCGCTCGCGCGAGGCTCAGGAACCCGTTTAGGAAAGTTGGTTTTCGTGGCGTCGAAGTCGAACTCGCTAACGGATGAACACGCCGTTGTGACCGGCGCCAGCCGCGGAATCGGATTTGCAACCGTTCGTGCGCTCGCCGCTCTGGGCGCACGAATTACGTTGGTGGCGCGAGAACCGCGCGACCTCACAGCACGCCGAGACGAGTTGGAGACGGAGTACCCCGGCGAGTACCATACGTATGCGGCAGACCTGACCGACCCGGAGGCGCTCACGGCAGCTTTCGCTGACTCAACGAAAGCGCTCGGCGCGCCGTCAATACTGGTGAATAACGTGGGGGGTGTCGAGACCGCGCCGTTTATGAAAATGGATCTCGAGATGTGGCGGCGAATGATCGATGTGAACTTGACCACGGCGTTTCTTGCCACAAGGGAAGTCTTGCCGGCGATGCTGGAGGCGGGCCACGGCCGAATCGTAAACGTGGCGAGTACCGCAGGCATCAAGGGGTACGAGTATGTTTCCGGGTACTGTGCGGCAAAACACGGTATGATGGGCCTGACCCGTTCGTTGGCCTCAGAAACGACCGGTACAGGTGTGACCGTTAATGCGGTTTGCCCCGGGTACACGGATACGGATCTGATCCGGAACTCGATCGAGAAGATTTCAAAAACAACCGGGCGCGATCCGAAGGAAATCAAGCAGGAGTTTGCGGACGCAAATCCGGGTGGGCGGCTTATCGATCCGGACGAGGTTGCAGAGCGCATCGTGTGGTTATGTCTTCCCGCCCAGGATTCGATCAGCGGCCAGTCCGTCATTGTCGACGGTGGCACGGAGCGACAAAGGGATAGAGAATGACGCCTATCAACCCAAAGCATTTTGGCTGGACCGTCGAAGGAAAAGTCGCGACGATCACGCTGAACCGTCCCGGGAAAAAGAACCCGTTGACGTTCGACTCGTACGCCGAACTGCGTGACACGTTTCGTGAGCTTTCGAAAAGTGACACGATAAAATCGGTCGTTTTCACGGGCGAGGGCGGAAATTTCTGCTCGGGCGGCGACGTTGACGAGATCATTCGGCCGCTTCTTGGTATGACCACGGGCGAACTCAACGCCTTTACGAAAATGACAGGCGATTTGATGATTGCCATGCAGAAAGCGCCGCAGACCATCGTGGCCGCTGTGGATGGCGTCTGCGTCGGGGCAGGCGCGTGCATCGCGATGATGTCGGATGTCCGTTTCGGAACCGCACGAAGCAAGGTCGCGTTCTTATTCGTAAGAGTCGGACTGCCGGGGTGCGACATGGGTGCGTGTGCTGTGTTACCCAGGATTATCGGGCACGGCCGGGCCGCGGAGCTCCTCTATACCGGTCGGACGATGGACGGGAACGAAGCTTGTTCATGGGGGTTCTTCAACCGGCTTGTTTCGCCGGATGAGCTGCTCGATGAGGCCACGTCGTTCGCATCGAAGATCGCAAACGGACCGACGGTTGCCCATGCGATGACTAAGCGGATGCTCCGCGAGGAATGGAACATGGGGATAGAGGAGGCCGTCGAGGCGGAAGCGAAGGCGGCGGCGATCTGCATGGAGACAGAAGACTTTCGCCGCGCGTACGACGCGTTCGTGCGGAAAGAAAAACCGGAGTTCAAGGGGAACTGATGCCGGACCGGACGTTTCTCGATTGGCCGTTCTTTAACGACGCGCACCGGACGCTCGCGTCCGATATGGCTGCGTGGACCGCGGCTGAGATCAATGCGTCGGAGGAACCGAACGATCCTTTCAAGGCGTCGCAGAAAAACGTCCGAGCGCTTGGTGAAGGGGGCTGGTTGAGATACACCGTTCCCGGCGAACACGGTGACGGCGGCAAACGCCTGGACGTGCGTTCGCTATGTCTGATTCGAGAAACGCTCGCCCACGCATCGGGCCTTGCCGATTTTTCATTTGCGATGCAGGGACTGGGAAGTGGGCCGATCTCGCTCTTCGGGTCCGGCACGTTGAAGGATGCGTATCTCCCGCGCGTGGCGGACGGGAGCGCCATCGCCGCTTTCGCGCTGACTGAACGTGACTCCGGATCGGACGTGTCCGCGATCGCTACCAGCGGCACAACCGAGGGCGACCACTTTGTGATCGACGGAGAAAAAACCTGGGTATCCAACGCGGGGATTGCCGATTTCTACGTGGTGTTCGTGCGAACCGGAGAAGCGCCTGGGTCGGGGGGTCTGAGCGCGTTCGTCGTTGACGCCGATACAAGGGGTCTCGATGTAACCGAGCGAATCAACGTGATGGCCCCGCATGCGCTCGGATCGCTTCGCTTCACCGGGTGCAAAGTGCCGGCGAGTCACCGTCTGGGCGCGGGTGGAGCAGGATTCAAGGTTGCGATGGCGACACTGGATATTTTCCGGTCTACGGTTGGCGCAGCCGCTCTGGGTTTTGCTCGAAGGGCATTGGATGAGGCGACGCGTTATGCCCGTCAGCGGGAGGTCTTTGAAAAGCGATTGGCCGATTTTCAAATGACCCAACAGAAAATTGCCGACATGGCGACAGAGGTGGACGCGAGTGCGCTGCTCGTCTACCGGGCCGCGTGGGCGAAAGACACGGGCAGGGATCGCATCACACGCGAAGCGGCGATGGCAAAAATGTATTCGACGGAAGCGGCGCAACGCATCATCGACAATGCCGTCCAGATATTCGGTGGGCTCGGCGTCGTTGCGGGGCACCCGGTCGAACGACTGTACCGGGACATCCGGCCACTGCGAATCTATGAGGGGACAACGGAAATCCAAAAACTGATCATCGCAAAGGAAACTCTCAAAGGCAAAGACGAATGACAGAGTATCTGCGACCGGACGGATGGAAACGCCCAGACGGGTACAGTGACGGAACCAAAGGATCCGGCGACCTCGTTTTTGTCGCCGGTCAAATTGGGTGGGCCAAAGACGGAATATTGGCGAAGGGTTTTGTGAGCCAGGTGCGGCAGGCGCTGAACAATGTCGTTGCTGTTCTCGAATCAGGTGGCGCGGGACCGGAACACGTGACTCGCATGACCTGGTACGTGGTTGACATCGATGAATACCGCGCCGCGAGAAGTGATGTGGGCAAGGTGTACAGCGACGTGATGGGAAAACACTATCCGGCAATGTCACTCGTGGAAGTGAATCGGCTGGTGGAAAACGGCGCGCGCGTGGAAATCGAAGCGACGGCCATCGTGCCGTAGCAATACAAATTTGAAATAAGTTGGAAACGTATGACGAGACAACGCGTTCAGTTTCCCGACGAGTTCGGTCTAGCGAACTATTACCTGTTCGACCGGCTGACGGAAGGTCTCGGAGACAAAATTGCCATCCGATATGGCGACCACGCCTATACTTACCAGGACGTCGCCCAGCGAACGCGTGCGCTGGCGAACTACTTTGCATCTGTCGGTATTGCGCGCGAGGAGCGTGTGTATATCGTCCTGCCCGATGTGCCGGCATTCGCCTGGAGCTTCTTCGCGACCCTCTCCCACGGCGCCGTTGTCGCGATGGGGAATCCCGTCGCTCCGACCGAGGACCTTGGGTATGTCGTGGCATACTCGCGGGCCGCGGTTGTGATTACGCTGCCGGAGGTAGCGGACGCCCTCGCTTCACACCTCAAGGACAATCCATGTCTCAAGTCCGTGTTGCTCGTTCCCGCGACTGAGACCGGCGGAGACTGCGAGAGGGAGCCGGACGTGCCTGCGTCGATCGCCGACGGTAAGTTCGACGTTCGTGCCCTGTCCGGAGCGTTGGATGTCGGTGAAGAGAATGAGGTACCTCCGCCTGTCATACGCCGCGACGACCTGGCCGTGTGGTTGTTCACGTCGGGGTCGACGGGCCGTTCCAAGGCGGCGATGCATACTCACCGAGACTTCGCGTTCAATACAGAGGTCTACGCAAAGCGAACAGTCGGCTATCGGAGAGACGACATCACGATTAGTGTGCCGCGTCTTTTTTTCGGCTATGCAACGGGAACGAATCTGATGTTTCCATTTGCGGTTGGGGCAACGGCGTGTCTTTTTTCGGAGCGATGTACGCCAGAAACGCTCGCCCGAGCGATCGATATGTATCGTCCGACCGTTGTGACAAACGTGCCCACGATGATGGCGAAGCTCCTGGACTACGACGAAGCGCTTCAGAAGGACGGGAAAGCGGGACTCGATTTATCGTCCGTTCGGTTTCATCTTTCTGCCGGCGAAGCGTTGCCGCCGTCGCTGCTCAGACGCTTCATGGAACGCTTCGACAACGATGTCTATGATGGTATCGGTTCCGCGGAAATGTTTCATATCTATGCGAGCAATCGTCCCGGCGACATAAAGCCTGGATCGCTCGGGCGCGTCGTCGATGGGTACACGATCGCCATGCTCCCCACGGATGCCGATGTGCCGGGCGCAGACCCGTTGCCACCCGGCGATACCGGCGTGATGTGGGTGCGAGGTGACAGTGTGGCCCTGGGATATTTTCAGGATCGGGATAAGAGCTGGGAGACGTTTCACGGGCACTGGTGCCGGACAGGCGACCTCTTCCGGCTGGATGAAGACGGCTATCTGTGGTTTTCCGGGCGTGCGGACAGTCTCTTTAAGGCGGGCGGTGTATGGGTCGCGCCGCTCGAAATCGAGGAGTGTCTCCAGCAGCACGCGGCGGTGTCGATGGCGGCTGTCATTCCCGCTCAGGAGGAGGGTCTGGACAAGCCCAAGGCGTTCGTTGTCGTGCGGGAAGGCGAGAATGAACGCATCGCGAGCGAAAAGAAGCGCTCAGCGCTCTGTGCCGAGCTGCAGGATCACGTGAAAGGGCGCCTGTCGAAACACAAGTATCCGCGTTGGGTGGTATTCGTTGACGATCTTCCGAAGAACGATCGCGGCAAGGTTGATCGCAAGGCGTTGATTGCGAGCGAAAAGGAAGGGGCCAATCCGTGGAAATAATTCCGGATTCCCATGACCTGTCGCGGCACACGATGAAAGAATTTGCCGCGCTTCTGGAAGGCGACCGACTGGTTGTGGTTATGGTGCCAGTTGGCGCGGTGGAACCGCACGGCCCGCACCTCGGTCTTGGAACCGACGAAGTGATTTCTCTTGGTGCCGCAATCCGGGCCGCCGTGATTCTCGAGGACGAGGGGATGGCGCCCCTGATCGCACCGTCGGTTCCGTACGGTGTGACGGAGTCTGCGGCGGCATTCAAGGGGGCCGTTTCGGTTTCTCCGGATGCGTTGACCCGATATCTCCACGACATTATCAGTAGTCTGATCAACGACGGTGTCCAGCACGTCTGTCTCGTCAACAATCACCTCGAGCCTGAACAGATCGCCGCCGTAAAGAACGCAACAAACGCGTTCGAGCCGGGCCGCGTGTCGGTGGCCTGTCCGGTCACCAAGCGATGGGCTCGAACGCTTTCCGAAGAGTTCAAAAGCGGGGCGTGCCACGCCGGAGAATATGAGACGTCGATCGTGATGGAATTTGCGCCCGGATTCGTCCGTGAAGATGTCCGGCAGAAATTGCCGGGGGTGAGCGTGAGTCTATCGGAACGCCTCGGCAGAGGAGTGACCGACTTTATCGAAATGGGACTCACGGAAGCCTATTCGGGGGATCCATCGCGGGCGAACGCCAGGCACGGCCGTGACCAGCTCGAGAAACTTGCCACGATGATAGCCACCGAAGTCCTCGAGGCCATCGGACCTGGCCGTTCCCCATCCACCTCGTAATCCCCCAGTGCCCGTCGGCGCATGGGTCACTGCCAAAAGTACACGACACATAACTTGAGATGATAGCCATAACTTCCTTATAACAAAGTGGTTATTTGGCAAGTGGTGTTGCTCTTACGGAGTTCGACCGCCGGTCTGGTTTCACCGCTTTGCGCACCCGGTTTGGCACAGTTCAAGC
>JAPUJU010000394.1 GCA_027296025.1 bacterium | reverse complement strand
GTCGTGGAAGGGATCGAGGTGTTTGCCTGCGGTCACCTGCGCGAGGCAATCGCGCTGCAGACCGGGCGAAGTACCGAGGCGGATGTCTCTCCCGGGCTGCCGCTCGAGAACGTGCTGTTCAAACCGGCCGGGCAGGTTCGGAGAGTGAAACGCGAGAACGCATCCGCACACAACGACCCCCACCGACATGGACGAGGTGGTCGGCCAGGAGTCGGTGAAACGCGCCCTGGTGATTGCCGCGGCGGGCGGGCACCACGTGCTGATGGTTGGTCCTCCCGGGGCCGGCAAGACGATGCTTGCCCGGCGTTTTCCATCGATTCTTCCGCCACTCGATGAAGGTTCGGCTCTCGATACAACGATGATCTACAGCACGGCGGGACTGCTGAACGGCCGGGGGCTCATCACACACAGTCCGTTCCGGTCTCCCCACCACAGTGCCAGCGATGCCGGGCTGATCGGCGGCGGAAGTGTGCCGCGTCCCGGCGAGGTGACGCTCGCTCACAACGGCGTTCTTTTTCTCGACGAACTTCCCGAATTTCGCCGGCACGTTCTGGAAACCCTGCGTGAACCGTTGGAGGAAGGCAAAATCGTGATTTCCCGCGCGCGGCACTCGGTGGCGTTTCCTGCCAGTTTTCAACTCGTCGCCGCGATGAACCCATGCCCGTGCGGTAACCGCGGCAATCCCGAGGCGACCTGTCACTGTACCCCGATCCAGGTCGAGCGTTACCTTTCGAAGATCTCGGGGCCATTGCTTGACCGCATTGCGATTCATGTTTTTGTGCGTCCGGTCGATACGCGCGCTTTCACGTCAAAAGAAAAACGCAAGCCGAGCGGTTCGATGCTCGGCGAAGTCCTCCGCGCGCGTAACTTCGCAATGCGCAGGTTGAAAGATTGTTCGCCGACATTGAACGCGCGGCTCCCCGAGAAAGTGATTCGCCGGTACACGCAACTGGATGATGAGTCAGAAACGCTGCTGGCAAGGGCCCAGCGACAGCTTCGAATCAGCGCGCGCGGCCGCAGCCATATCCTCCGAGTTGCGCGAACGATCGCCGACCTCGAAGAGGCCGACAACCTTCAGGGGCGACACGTGGCGGAAGCGGTGCAGTGCCGTTTGCGGGAATTACCTGTTTAGGGGCGGGTTCAAGCTTCCGCCAGACTCGAGGGGATGCGGGGCGTCCGTTTGCGCCCGTTGTTAAGAAACGGATTGACGGGGCGTTCGTGACGACGTAGATTACTTTCTGCCTCCAAGGCACACTTTCAGCCTTGAACCGAAAGGAAGTAAAGTTGTGCCAAACCCCCATTCCCCTGTGAGACACGGTGCGATAGCGGCGCTCCCGTTCGTGCTCGGCGCGTGCATCCCTCAAATGACGAACATGCAAAACGCCCGGACTCTGACAAAAGACCAGTCCGTGCTGACACCGTATTTCGTTCAAATCAATAACCCGGAGATCGATTCCGACCCCGTCTATCAAATCGGAGGTCTTCTCCGTGTTGGTGTGGGTGACCGGTTGGAGTGGCAGTTGCGCTTCGATCGCTTTAGCTCCCTCAACGGTGAGGTGGACGCGTACGGCTTTATTTCGCTCGCACCGAAGATCGCAGCGGTCGAGGGAAAGCTTGCCTTCATAGTTCCACTCGGGGCGTACAGCTACGTTTGGAGAGTCCGATTAGAATGCCACCGAAATCACAATCGGTACCAGTAAGCATCAGCAAGGCCATCAAGGGGATGAGCAAGGCGGTCGGCAAATCTCTGCCGTCTGTGTCACAGATCGCCCGCGCGCGGCGCGACCCGTTTCGGATTCTCGTTTCTACTGTATTGAGTCTCCGTACCAAAGATGAGGTTACCATGGAGGCGTCAAAACGATTGTTTGAAAAGGCAGACACGCCGGAGGTGCTGTCGAAGCTGCCTCTGCGCGTTATTGAGAGGGCCATCTACCCGGCGGGGTTCTATAGGACAAAGGCTCGTTCCATCAAAGAAATTTCGCGACGGCTCGTGCGAGACTACGACAGTCGCGTCCCGGATACAATCGATGAGCTACTGACGTTCAAAGGTGTTGGCCGCAAAACGGCGAACCTCGTGATCACTCTCGGGTATGGCAAGGATGGTATCTGTGTTGACACGCACGTTCACCGCGCATCGAACCGCATGGGTCTCGTCGATACAAAGAAGCCGGAGGAGACGGAGTTCGCCCTGATGGACGTATTGCCCCGGAAGCACTGGATCGGTTACAACGAGCTTCTCGTTCGGTTCGGGCAGATGGTATGCAAACCAATTTCACCATTGTGTTCACAATGTCCGCTGGACAAAGACTGCCCGAAGATCGGTGTTGGAAAACGACGATAGGCGCGCTATCACAGATCCTTGACGAGAATCAGTCGATCCATACCGTCGTCGTAGTAGTTGCTCTGAGTTCCAAGCGACTGAAAACCGCGATGGTAATAGAACGTCCGCACCTTTTCGAACGGCTTGTAGTCGACGGTATACGAAAGCGTCGAGGCGACGAGTTTTTGAATTCCTTCTTCCTCGAGGGTTTCCTCGAGATGATCGAGGACGAGACTACCGAGCCCTAGACCGTGATAGTCCTCTTTCACACCCATCCAGACGATTTCGGCTGTCTGCGCGTCGCGTTTCGTGTAGACGAGAAACGCGACCACTTCATCACCCATCAACCCCGCGAGCACTTCGTTCTTGTCCAGTGACGTGTCGATCAGACCGATCACGTCCTCGGGGAAGAACTGAGTCAGGGATTTCGCGAGCGTCATGACGTGATCCCGATCTTCCGGACGCATGCGCCCGACTTTCAGCGGCTGTGTAGATGCTGACATGTTATTCGCCTCAATTTCGGGTTGGTGCTCTGTGTAGAGAAGGAACCCACCCATGGTACGAGCGACCGTTTTAGGTTTCAACAAAAAACACCTACTGCTGCACTGCGCTGCGCGGACAAAAAGCTTGCGAACGCCCACCAGACGCGGCATAATGGCGAAAATCGATTTGGGGGGGGCTTAACTCAGTGGGAGAGTGCTACCTTCACACGGTAGAAGTCACTGGTTCAAATCCAGTAGTCCCCACCATTCTTCTTTCCGCCACGGTCTCGGCGGTACCCTATTTATACACCGATACGGGGCCAGTCATTCCCCGCCGGAGCTTCCTGCCTGAATGATTATCTCGAGTTCTCTCGCGAGCCGGATCATGTTCCGATCCCGCGTGGACGCGAGCAGGACTTTCAGCACGTCGAGAGCGCGTTTTTCCTCCCCGAGCCGGCTGAGCGTTAACGCCTTATGGTAGAGTGCGTTCGCGTTGTCGGGCGCGTACTTGAGAACTTTCGTGTACGCTGCGTCCGCGGCCTCGACATCGTTCAGCCGGAGCAAAGATTCGCCGGCACCGAGCCACGCGAGTGTGAACTCGGGAACCCGTTCGACACAGTAGCGAAACCTGCGAATTGCGTCCTCGTCGTTGCCGCTCGCCTGCGCTTCTATCGCCGTGTAGTACGTGACGAGCACGTCGAGCACTTTTGCATAAAACGCCTCGACGGACTCCGACTTCCTGAGAACATCGAGGTGATAGACGGGCGGATGATCGGTGAGAAAAACCGGCTGCATCTCTTCGGTCACCCGAAAGAGACGGTAGGTGTCGTTCTCGTATTCCAGCGTGAAGTGACGCAACGCTTCCGGCTGAAAATGCATCATGTACGCTGCCGATTCCGTGCTGATTCCCGGTAGCCCCGCAAAGTACGAAGGTGAGTAGGCCGATTGGTCGAGTAGAAAATCGATTCGGTACAGGACCTGCCTTACGCCCGCCCGCTGACACGCCTCGTACAACAGATTTTCATCCTTGAAAAAGACGCTCGTCAAATCGAATGCCCGCTCGACGACATTGCGCGTATGAATCCCTGATACGAGGACCGTTTTCCGCCCGGCAAATGTTGCGACGATAGACGACGTTTCGACCGGCGCGAGGAAAGGATCCCGTGTCGACGTTCGGCTCACCAGATGCCGGACGAGGTCGAGGTCGGGGTTGCCGATACTCGCGAAGAGAAAACCGTCCGGCTTCTGTGGTGAAATCCCGACAAGGGGGGCGATCCGGTACGTCACGTTGGCCGTGCCGGCCGGAAACAGGAGTTGCGAGGCGAACAGCCAGACACCGATGGCGACCGGCAGGACTCGTATTTTCGTGTTTACGCTGAAGCCGAAAAGTGCCGCGGAGATGAGGGGGAACAATCCGAGCACGGCGAACAGTATCGCTGAGCGGTCGAGCCAGTAGACGAAAACCCCCACAGTTGCGAAAACGATAACGGGCCACGTTGGACCGCCGTTTCGTTTCCGGATGTTTCGCAGGCCGAGAACGGCTGGCGGAATCAGAAAAACCATCGGAAGCCCGAACTGAAAGAGCGCATAGGGGCTCGGCGACGCACGATCAATCGTCCACAGATAGCGGGCCGCCTCCCCGAGAGCGAGAGGGTCGCCCGGTTTCCCGCCGATGAATCTCAAGCGGTCGAGCCAGTAATCGATGCCGCCCACGAGTTCCAAACCGCCCGCGCGGACCGGTACGTACACGAGAAAAAGAATCGCAAAACCACCGGCCAGATATGCAAACGCGGGCACGCGTTTCGGGAGGCGGTCACCGAGCACCCGTTGCAGGGTCGCGACGAACATCAGGATAAACGGCCAGTCAGCGAGGAAGCGCCCGGCACGCAAGTGCGGAAAGACGACGCCGGCGAGAACCATGGCGGCCAGATGGCCTGCGAGAAGCGCTTTTCCTGGCAGCTCGTCGCTCTTCCACGCAAGTGCCACTACAACTGCAACCACGCCGAGATACGCTCCGGCGCCTTCCCACACACCAAGCATCGCGAAGGCGACCACCAGGGCAATCAGCGCCATCAGTCTCGATGGCCGGCGCCAGAACGCGGTAAGAAGTCCAAGGTGCAACGAGACAAAAACAAACGCGAACGTCCCGTGCATGAACTCGGATCCGTTGGTCGCACGCACGATTGGTGGATAAAGGGCGATGAGTAACGCGCTGAAAAGGCCCGCCGCCTGGCAGAGCCAGAGCTGGTTCGAGAGCAGAAACATTGAGAAAACGGAGAGCGAAAAAAACAACACCGTAAACGAACGCACGAAGCTCTTCTCCGACTGGTCGTTGACAAGGCTCACGGCCCGGTACGCGTAGCCGGCAATGGTCTCGATGCCGTTCGGCTGAACCTGCACGGGCGCGTATCCATCCGGCCAGAACTGCCGGTCCAGGACTTCAGGGAGGGCGCCGTCCTGGTTGATGACCTGGGCATGACGGAAGTTGGTGCCGGACGTGCCGTTGAAGTACGGGTACCGATCGGCGCGGTCGTCTCCCAGTCGCGTCCAGATGGCGAGGAGGTAGATAAAAACGAGCAAGAGCGCGATACGGATCGGGGATAGCTTCATAAATGTTCGCCGGACACGTGGTCTAATAGCCGGTGGGGGCGGCAATGAACTCACATTTCAAAGAGAACTGCTTCGCGAGATGCTCACCCAGCGCCTTGACGCCGACGGTCTCACTCGCGTAGTGGCCTGCGTACACAAGGTTGATTTGTGATTCCTTCGCAAGATGGTACGCTACGTGAGATGTTTCGCCGGTAAGTAACGTGTCACAGCCGTGTTCGCGCGCTTCGGCGGCATAGTCTGCCGCGCTGCCCGAGATTACGCCGATACGTTCGACTTTTTCCGGTCCGAATGGAAGGACTTCTGCCTTCGACTCGAGGACGTCGCTCACCTTGTCGACGAGTTCGTCCCGGGACAAGTTTCCAGCGGGCGTTGCAATGAAGCCGATGTCTACTCCGCCGTATTTGGCGAACGGAGTTTCGCCGCGGAGACCGAGAAGCCGGACGAGCTCGACGTTGTTGCCGACTTCCGGATGGCAGTCCAACGGGAGATGCGCTGCATAGAGGCACGTTTCGCTGCCGACGAGCGCGGCGATCCGCTGGTACATGACTCCGGTGATTCTTTCTTCGCGGCCCCAGAAAAGACCGTGATGAACGATGAGCATGTCCGCTCCCCAGCTTCCCGCCTCGCGAATCGTGTCGAGGCAGGCGTCGACGGCCACCGCGACCTTTTCAACCTTGGTTGCGCCGTCCACCTGAAGCCCGTTCTGCGACCGGTCCTTCACCGAGTCGATTTTCAAGTAGTCGTCGAGATACTCGACGAGTTTCCCCTTCGTCATTCCTGCCCCTCGACCGGGTTAATTCATTCTATCGAAATCCCTCAGGCGGGCATAAAGCGTCGGCTTCGAAATACCGAGCAATCCCGCCGCCCGGTTCTTACCGCGCACATGGTGAACCATCTTGTCTGCAAGTATTGCTTCGAGAGCGGGAAGCAGCGGATTCGCCTCCGAGTAGCTTCCTAGTTTGACGATCTCACCGGCTAGCTCCTCAAGGTGCTGATGGCTCTGCTCGCTCGTACCCGCCACTTCTTTCAGAAAGTCCTCGGGAAGCGATGCAGGGCTGATGATGTTCTCGTCGGAGAGTACGACAATGCGTTCGAGCACGTTCTGAAGTTCCCTGACATTACCGCGCCACGGCGCTTTTTGAAAGAGCTGAATCGTCTCGCGGGAAAGTGTCTTGAGTGGGATATTCTTTTCAGCGCAGCTGCGCTTGAGATAGTCGAGGGC
>JAPUJU010000393.1 GCA_027296025.1 bacterium | reverse complement strand
GATTCGGGCGCGACGCACCCCCAGTATTCAGGATGCCGCAATGACCGTGATCCGTGTATTCGCACAGGCACACATCGGTTACCACAATAAGATCGGGTACCGCTTCCTTGATCGCACGAACGGCGCGCTGCACGACACCGTCCGGGTCGAAGTTTTCCATACCAACTGGGTCCTTCGCGGCGGGTATCCCGAAGAGCATGACGGCCGAAATGTCCAACCCTGCCACTTCCGTTGCCTCGCGGACCGCTTCGTCTACGGACAACTGAAAAACGCCAGGCATCGACGCGATCGGGTTTCGGATTCTCTCGCCGTGCGTCACGAATAACGGGCAAATAAAATGACGGGGCGCAAGATCCGTCTCACGAACCATGTTGCGGAGCCGCGGCGACGTTCTCAACCGTCGCGGCCGGATGATCGGGCCGGTGGTCCTCTCGGTGGCACTTGTGACGGTCGCGTGTTTGCCGTGATTCTTGACTCGCATTTGTTGCTGGTTCCTCCCGAAGTGGGTGACGAGTGCCTCGATGAGCCCGTCACCCGTATGTTGTCTGGCCGTGATGGGTGAATCGAAACCACACTCCCGCGCCGTCCTGGCAGTGACCGGCCCGATACAAACGATGACCGTCTTCCCCAGGAGTGCCGGGGTTTCGTCTTGCGCCGCGAGGCCCTCGTCGAAATTGTGAACCGCCGAGCTGCTTGCGAACGTGACCGCATCGACGCCCGATCGAAGCGTCTCGAGGTGAGTCGCATCGATGCCCGGTGCAAGCGTCCGGTGCGTCGCGATGTCGTCGATGTTCGCCCCCCTGCTCTCGAGTTCGTTGACAATGTCCTTACGCGCAATTGCGGCCCGCGCCAGCAGGATGTTCGCTCCCGAGACGTCACCGAGCCCCGGCAACAGCTCGTCGCTCACGAACCTTTCCGGTGTGAACTGTATGTTGACGCCGTAGCCACGCAGTCTCTCTGCCGTCGCAGGACCCACCGCCGCTACACGCGTGTGCCGGAAGTCATCGATAGATGCATTCATCGCCGTGAACCGCTGCCAGAACATGTTCGCGCCATTCGTACTTGTGAAGACTACCCAGTCGTACGACGGTAGTCTGTCGATCGCGGCGTCTTGTGCAGATGGATCGTCGAGCGGGACAATCTTTATCATGGGAATTCGAACGGAGGTCGCGCCGAGTGCCTCCAGCTTTTCACACAGAGAATCCGCCTGGTCCGTTGCGCGCGTGACAACGATTCGCTTGCCCGAGAGCGGCTGTGCCGAGCGGGAAGTGGTTTCAGTTTGCGAGAGAATCTCTCTCGCTCCTTTCGCCATCGCACGTTCCGCAAGCCGGATTCCGAGCGCGCGTGGATCGACGCCGCTTCCATCCACCGATATCTTTGTTTGTCCGTCCGGCGACGTCACAAGCCCACGCAGAGTCATCGATCCGTTCTGCAAGGAAGTCGCCGCCGCGGCGATCGGCAGCGAACAGCCGCCGCCGAGTTTTTCGAGGAAGGTTCGCTCCGCGAGAACTTCGTCGCGGACCTGCTTGTCGTCGATGGCTGCGAGCAACGATTGCGTCGCGGTATCGTCTGCCCGGCACTGAATGGCCAGCGCACCCTGGCCCGGAGCGGGAAGCATCGTCTCCAGTGGTAGCAATTCGGAGATGCGGTCCATCAGCTCAAGGCGTTCCAGCCCGGCGGCAGCGAGAACGACCGCGTCGTACTCGCCTTCGTCGACCTTGCGGATGCGGGTGGGCACGTTGCCCCGAATGGACTTGATGATCACATCGGGGCGTATCGCGAGCACCTGTGCCTGCCGGCGGGTGCTGCTCGTACCGACGACGGCACCTTCCGGCAATGTGGCCAGCGTCCAGCCGTTTCGCGCGACGAGCGCATCACGAATCTCCGCGCGCTGTGCAACGGCGCCAACGGTCAGGCCGGGGGACGCTTCGACCGGAAGATCTTTCAACGAATGCACCGCGATGTCGACCTCGCCCGCTTCGAGGGCCTGCCCGAGGCGTTCGGTGAAGACGCCCCGGCCACCGATTTCCGGCAGCGGCACGTCGAGCTCCCGATCGCCTTCCGTCACGAAGCTTCGGGTTTCGCACTCCAGGTCGGGCCATGCCCCGCGCAGCAGGTCGATGACACATTCGGTCTGCCGCATGGCCAGTTTCGACGTCCGCGTTCCTACGAGAAGCTTCCGGTGTGCCGCTTTCATTACGGCTCTCGGTTTCGTGGTCGCCCGAGGCCGAACAATTCGCGAACCGTGTGCGCGTAGGATTCGTGTTCGTTGCCGTCGCATTCCTTCAGCCGCGTCGTCGGTTCGTGGAGCAGCTTGTTGACAAGGGAGTGTGAGAGGTTCTGGATGTGGCGTTTTGTCTCCGGGTCAGCTTTACCGATCTGCTTCAGCGTCCGCTCGATTTCCCTCCGGCGGATGTCCTCCGCTTTCTGACGCAGGTCGGTAATCACCGGACCGATTGCAGGGTCCTTGACGCCGCTCAGATGCGCGTCGATTTCCTCTTTAATGATGGTCTCGACTTGAGGCACTTCGCGCTTCCGCGCGGAAAGACCCTCGTCGAGGTTTGCGCTGAGGTCTTCCGTGTCGAACAGGCGTACTCCGGAGATCTCTTTGACCGAGACCTCGATACTGCGCGGCACCGATATGTCGATCAGAACGAGCGGGCGTTTTCTATCGGCAACGACCGGTCGCACGAGATCGGGTCGAATGATGGGTTCCGAAGAACCGGTTGCCGTAAACACCACATCCGCCTCGCGCAGGATTGCGGGCAACTCGTCGAGGCTGTGGGCAGGGTAGTTCCACTCAGCACCGACCTCCCGCGCCCGCTCGATCGTGCGGTTCGCGATGCTCACGTGTTTCAGGCCGCGGGCACGCAGGACCTTCAAGGTCATCATCCCCATCTCACCAAGCCCCACAACGGCGATCCGGCGTTCGCGGAGGTCACCCACCACTTTCTGTGAAAGCGCGATAGCGACCGAGCTCACGCTGACACTCTTCGCTCCGATCGCCGTTTCGGTCCTCGATCTTTTCCCCGCCCGAACGGCTGTCTGGAAAGCCCGCCTGAGTGTCGGCCCACAGGTCCCGAGCTGGACCGCCGCCTGGTGACTCCGCGTGACCTGGCCGAGGATCTGGGCCTCGCCGAGCACGAGCGAATCAAGGCTTGTCGCGACACGGCAGAGATGCTCGAGCGCCTCGTCCCCTTCGAACCAGTAGGTATGGTCGCGAATGGATCGGCGAACGATCTGGTTCCCGCGGGTCAGAACATCGAGAAACGCGTCACGGGAGTTGTCGTTCGCCCCACCGCGCACGGCGTAGAGTTCGACGCGGTTGCACGTCTTGAGCAGGCAGAACTCGGAGACGGCTCCGGCATTGGTATCGCCCTCGGTCAGACGCACGTACGCGTCCAGCTCCGCGAGGGAGCAGTCGACGCGTTCCCGCAGGTCAACGGGTGCGGAACGGTGGTTAAGACCCAGACAGACGATCTGTTTTGTCGCCATCGTATACCTCGGCTATTGCCAGTTGAACCGTATTCAGAATTTCGTTTATTCGTTGCAGCAGCCGCGACTTTGCCTCAGGGCGTATGCGGACTTTTTCGGGGAGATGAAGCGTGGTGTCCACGAGCGCGTCGCGAAAGAACATCGATGCCTTGAGCGCGTCCCTCAGCGGCGTTTCCATCTGCAGGGCCGCTTTCCCGTACTCGATGCCGATCCGGCCGGCCTCGTCGACCAGTTCGGTCGCATCGTCCTGCTGGGATACGTACTGGAGCATGACCCCCATCAGGCGCTTGCCGAGCTGACGGTGCCGTGCCCGCTCCTCGTCGCTGAAGCGGGTGAGCCAGGCCTGTTGCTCTGGCTGCCCGATCTCCTTGCGCGTTTTCAGGAGGGCCTCGGAGGCGAAGATCTTCTTGATATCCGGGACCCGTTGCACGCCGTGGTGGATCTGCGCGATTCGCTCTACATCAGCGGGCGCGAAACGCCGGTGCCCGCCCGGCGTCACCATGACGGGGATGTCCCCGTTGG
>JAPUJU010000392.1 GCA_027296025.1 bacterium | reverse complement strand
CGGACAGACCGAGCTCAAGGAAAACCTCAAGGTCTTCATCGAGGCCGCGAAGCAGCGTGGCGATGCGCTCGATCACGTGATCTTCTACGGACCTCCCGGACTGGGCAAGACGACGCTCGCATATATCGTCGCGAACGAGCTGGACGTGCCGATCAAGGTGACGTCCGGCCCCGTCTTTCAAAACTCTGCCGAACTGCTCGGCGTCCTGAGCCATGTCGAACGCAACCAGGTCGTTTTTATCGACGAGATCCACCGCCTGCCGCGCGTGCTGGAAGAACATCTGTACGCGGCGATGGAAGAGCTGAAGTGCGAGCTTGTCGTGGACAAGGGGCCGAACGCGCGTCACTACACGCTGAGTCTCGAGCCGTTCACCTTGATCGGCGCCACCACCCGTGTCGGCATGATCACGGCGCCTATGCGGGACCGTTTCGGTGTTGTGTTTCGTCTGGACTTTTACAAGCCCGAAGACCTCAAGCGAATCGTACGGCGTTCAGCACGGCTTCTCGATATTGATATCACGGACGACGGTGCGGTCGAGATAGCGCGGCGCGCGCGTGGCACACCACGAATCGCGAACCGGTTGCTCAAAAGAATCCGGGATTTTGCGCAGGTCGAAGGCAAAGGGGTTATCGATGTCGCCATGGCCGACTACGCCCTGGGCCGATTACACGTCGACAAAGAAGGCCTCGATGAAATGGACCGCCGTATTCTTTTGTATATAATAGAGAAGTTCGGGGGAGGACCGGTCGGCATCGGCTCGCTCTCGGTGGCCGTCAGCGAAGAGTCCGAAACCATCGAAGATGTTTACGAACCGTTCCTGATCCAATGCGGATTTCTCAAACGGACCTCCCGCGGCCGCGTCGCTACGCCACGGGCGCTGGCCCATCTCGGCCTTTCCGGACGCGCAGACCAGGATTCGGATTCGCCCTCCCTTTTCTGACCGCTGTCACGATGCGGCTCGACGCGTTTGACTATAACCTTCCGCCGGAGCTCATCGCCCAGGTGCCACTTGAGGATCGCGCCGCGAGTCGGCTCATGGTCATCGACCGTGAAACCGGCCGATGGGAACACGTTTTCTTCGGCGACCTTCCACGTTACCTTGTTGCCGGAGACGTACTCGTTCTGAACCGCTCCCGGGTCATTCCGGCAAGGCTCACCGTTCAGCGCTCGACGGGGGGAAAGGCCGAGCTGTTGGCGGTGCGCATCCTCGACGACAACCGTTTCGTCGGCATCGGCTCCCCTCTCAAGAAGCTGCAACCCGGTGATGAGGTCACGGGTGGTGGGGGCGCATTTGCATGCCGGATCGTTGAGCGGCACGGTGATCGGCAGGTACTCGTCGAAGTGATATCCGAACAAACCGTTATGGAGGTGCTCGATTCGCACGGACACGTTCCACTTCCACCGTATATCGACCGGCCGGATGACGCCACCGATCGAACGCGTTACCAGACAGTGTTCGCCCGTGAGCCCGGATCCATCGCGGCGCCGACGGCCGGATTGCACTTCGACGAAGACTTGCTCGCGCTTCTGAAAGACCAGGGCGTCGAAATCTTGACGCTTGTCCTGCACGTCGGCCTCGGGACGTTTCTGCCTCTCGACAACGACGAAGTCGAAGACAACGTGCTGCATCCCGAGCACTTCACAATCACCGGCACAACCCTGCAGTCGCTGCGCGATGCGCGCGAGGAGGGCCGGCGAATCATTCCTGTCGGCACGACGTCGACCAGAGTTCTCGAAACGATTGCTCCCGATGGGCTGCTGGACACGTTTGACCCCCGGGCGTCGTACGAAGGAGAGACGAGACTCTTCCTTTACCCGGGCGCTGACTTTCACGTTGCGGGCGGGCTCATCACGAATTTTCATTTGCCGCGCTCGTCGTTGCTGCTTCTCGTGAGCGCGTTTCTCGGCCGGGAAAAAACGCTCGCGTGTTACAATGAAGCGGTCGCAGCAAAATACCGGTTCTACAGTTACGGTGATGCGATGCTGATACTTTAGCCATGATCGGGGAACGGATGTGAACCGCGTCTCGCGCGAATCCCACCGGGCTGTCTCGGACTCGTTCGAGAAGGAGTTTCTCGAGACGCCGCTGGAGAAGCAGGTCGCTCTCTGCAGCGGGTATGAACTCGTCCCGTGGTTCAGACAGTACCTGCCCGATCGGCAACCGATTCTCGAGGCGGGATGCGGTTCAGGAAAATGGGTGGCGTGGTTTCTGAAGCAGGGGTGGACCGCCACCGGGCTCGACTGGAGCGAAACGCTGTGCGCGACCGCAAGCGAGCAGATTCCGGGAGCGAGATTCGAATCCGGGGACATGCGTGCCATGCCGTTCACAGACGGGGAGTTTGGCTCTCTCATCGCACTGGGTTCGATCGAGCACGTGCCGGACGGACCGGACGAGGCGCTGCGTGATTTTCATCGCGTGCTTCGGCCGGGTGGAGTGGCAATCATCACAGTTCCCTACAACGGGCCGGTTCGAAAGCTCGGCTGGGGGCTTCGGAGACCCACCTTTGGTCTTCTGGCCCGTCCGTGGTTTCGAAAGATGATAGGTCGGCCGGGAGCGACCGGACGAAGCCTCCGCGAAGCGAGAGCGCAGGCGGCGACGATCTCGGAAGGGCGTGCCGTTTACCGTTGCGTCGATGAGGGCTGGCATTTCTATGAATACCAGTTTGACCGACCTGAAATGAGAACGTTTCTGGGAAGGAACGGATTTGAAATCATCGAAGAGCGTGTTCGGTTTACGGATGAGGGAATCTTTCAGAGTTTCGGCCGGGTCGCGGGCCGTTTTGACACGAAGACCGGACGGGTACGCTTCACACTTTTGGGCCGGCTGCTTCGCCGCATGTTTTCCACCTCCGCGTCGGGTCACATGCTGTGTTATGTCGTGCGGCGTGCGCAGGTGTAATCCCAGGTGATAAAAACTCGATACTGGATTGCTGCGATTCTCTTGATGGCGGGTTCGCTGGTCAGCTGCGGAGGCGGACAGAAAGGACCGCCGAATGTTCTGTTGATCAGTATCGACACGCTGCGACCCGATCGTCTCGGTTACGAAGGAAACGCGAACAATACCAGCCCCGCGATCGATGCGCTGGCGGGCGCCGGGATGGTTTTCAAAAACAACTACAGTGTGGCGGGCTGGACGCTGCCAGCAATGGCGACGGTTGTTACCGGCAGATACCCGAAGGAGCACGGAGCGACGGATTTTCACTGGACCATGAATCTCTCGCATAGAACGCTCGCCGATATTCTCCGCGACGAAGGCTACGAGACCCGCGGCTACATAAGCCATGTCATTCTGAAGCCGAGCTACGGGTTTTCCGAAGGGTTCCGTTACTACGACTCCTCCGTATTGAACATTGGTCACCCGCACAACGTGGCGACCGCGCGCCAGCTCACCGACCTCGTCGTCGAGGATCTTGAGGAAATCAGTGAACCGTACCTTATCTGGGTTCACTACTTCGACCCGCACTTCGAGTACCTCGAGCATCCGCAGTGGCAGCACTTTGGAAACTCTGCAATCGACCGGTACGATCAGGAAATCGCACACACGGATGCGCAAATCGCGCGTCTGATTTCGGAGTTGAAGAAAAAGGGCCTCTACGACAACACGATAGTCGTCTTTACGTCCGATCACGGAGAGGAGTTTGGTGAGCATGGAGCAGCGTATCACTACACGTTGTACGAAGAAGTCATGCGCGTTCCGCTCGTGATTGCGGGACCCGGGATTGCGCCGGGCACGGAAGACAGGCCGACGCGTCAGGTCGACATTCTCCCGACGCTGCTCGATCTTCTCGAAATCGTACCGCCCGTGACGGATCTGCCTGGTCGAAACCTGCTGGCCCTGTCAGACAAAGAGGGGCTCGCGATTTTTATGGAGCGCGACCGGCCACCGCCGTACAACCAGCGGGGCGTGATCGTGGACGGGTACAAACTGATTGTTATCGAGAGGGCGGACACGGCGAGTATCCCCGAGACGAGTCGTGGCACGTACGCGGAGATCAAGAATGTATATCCGGGAATCCATCTTTATGATCTCAACAAGGATCCCGGTGAACAGAACAATATCTATTCGGATTCCCATCCGAAGGCGAGAGAACTTCTACAGCTCATGACGGACCATTTTTCCGGAGAGGTCAAACCGCTTCGGCCTGTCGAACTCGACGAGAATCTTCGCGATAAACTGAGAAGCCTCGGATACATCCGCTGACGAATTCTACTGACATTCGTGCAGCCCCCTGATATTGTCGACAAATGCCATTCTCCTTTGAACTTCAACACACAAGCGGTGTTGCGCGAGTGGGGCGGATTCAGACCGACCACGGCGCAATCACAACGCCAGTTTTCATGCCGGTGGGAACGCAAGCTGCGGTGAAGGCAGTCACTCCGGACATGCT
>JAPUJU010000391.1 GCA_027296025.1 bacterium | reverse complement strand
AAATTTGCCACCATGGCCGCGTGGGTACGCCCGTACTTTTTATAAACCCACTGGATAACTTCTTCGCGGCGGTTGTGTTCGATATCGAGATCGATGTCAGGCGGTTCCGCTCGCTCCTGTGAGATGAACCGTTCGAACAGGAGCCCCATGCGTACCGGGTCGATGGCGGTGATCCCCAGGCAGAAACAGACCGCCGAGTTTGCTGCGGATCCACGCCCCTGACAGAGAATGTTTTTGCGGCGGCAGAACTGAACGATCTCCCACATCGTCAGAAAGTAACCGTCGTAATCCAGCTTGCGAATCAGCACGAGCTCCTTTTCGAGTTGCTGAGTGACGTCATCCGGGACACCGTCCGGGTAACGAGCGTTTGCTCCCTCAAACGTCAGATCGCGAAGACGCCCTGTTGATGTGGTTCCGTCCGGCAGTGCTTCCGAGGGATACCTGTATCGAATTTCGGACAGGGAAAATGTGCATCGTGACGCAATCTCATCCGTTCGCGCAACCGAGCCGGGATCATCCTCATAAAGAGAGGCAAAGCTGTAGGGAGTGTGCAGGTGGTGTTCTGAATTGGGCTGGATCAATCGTCCGGCCGTCGACAACGTGACCCCGTGGCGTATGCAGGTGAGGACGTCCTGGAGGTCGCGCCGGGCCGGATGGTAGTAGAGAACCTCCACTCCCGCGGTGGTCGGGATTCCGAAACGCGCAGCGCGTTCGCGAACACGTTTTTCGATCGTCATGTCATCGGGGCATTGATGACGAGTGAGCAACGCATAAAAAGAGTCACCAAAAGCATCGCGGAGATCCCTGGCAACGAAGACCGGATCGGCGTTCGCCGTAATCAGGGTGTTGCTTCCTCCCCACAGGGCAATCAACCCCTCGGCGTGAGTGCAGATTTCAGACCATTGCACCCGCGATTCGCCTTTGGGTGATCGCAGTCGCCCGATGGAAATGAGTCTGCAGAGGTTCGCATATCCCGTTCGGTTTTTTGCGAGCAGGACAATCGTCGAGTCATCGGTGGTGACCTGGGAGCCGATGATTAGATGCACCCCGAGCTCACGCGCTTTGACGTACCCGCGCACGATCCCGTAGACACCATCACGGTCGGTGATCGCGAGCGAGCGAATGCCCAGGCGATTCGCTTCTTCGATCATCTCCTCGGGATGACTGGCGCCTTCGAGAAACGAATAGTTCGTTTTGCACCAGAGCGGCGTATAGTTCGGAAAGTAGCTACTGGTCACCGCTACTCAACCGCTCCGTGCAGGAACCAGCGCTTGCGCCGTCGGTCGTAGTAGATCCACAGGGATCGCCCGTGGCGTGTCTGTACGTAGTAGTAATCGCGCCTCACTTCCTTGACCCACCAGCCGCCGGATACAATGTACGGTCCGATCGGTTCCGATATCAACCCGTCATCGATAAATGAATTCAGTTGTTCGTCCGGCGCGCGTGGTCGTCCGTGCGAAACGAGACGCGGCTTCTGAAAGATGCGCCGGATGAGAGGTGGGAGCCGGACGTCACGCGGTCTGGGCAGTTTCATGGTGTGCATCGGTTCCCATACGAAACGAGCTTCTGGAAGATGCGCGTCGCGTAGACGGGCGGTGACGACAGCATCCTCTCCAAACTCGGCCCGAAGCCGCGCAAACGCCCGACCGGCAGCAGGAAGATCCCGCGGTGACTTTTCCGTGAACAAATCGCCTTGCTTACTCGTCACGGTAACGCTCTGCACGACAATGGTCATTTCGGTAACGCCCGCTGCAAGCGTGGTCGATTCCAGACGAAGCCGCGTGAGGTCGACGATCTGGGGAAGATCGAGGGTGGGGTCGGCTGCCTGCAGGGTTTCTTCTCCCTTTTCGCCGTTGTCGAAAACAAAACGCAATGTGAGAGTGGAGAGCGCTTCGTTCTTTTGCTGCAGCGTATCCAGAAGCGGGCTGAGCTGACTTTCGATGACGGTGACCAGTCGCTCGAGATCAAACTCCGGGTGATCGTAGTCGACGTGCGCTTCGATGGGTTCCGGCGGGGGAGTCGCATCGAGAGGGGACCACAACTCTCCCTTTGCCAGCTTGTAGAGCCGGTGCACTTCCGGACCGAATCGTTTCCGTACGCCGTTCGAGGGCAGCTGAATAAAACTGCCGAGTGTGTCAACACCGAGCCGGGTCAGGATATCCCGCAGCTTCGGGTCGATTCCCAGCTCCACGATCGGCACACGCCCCGTACTCTCCCGCTCGTCGGACGGACTCTCGAAGGTTGTGACACCGCTTCGTGACTTTGCGACGGCATACGTTCCAAAACGTGTGAAGCCGACGGCTACCGAACATTGAAAACACTCCCTGGAAAGGTCGCCGTGAATCAACCCGGCCCATTTTTTTAAAGAGGGGAATAGAAGTGAGAGCCCCGACGCATCCAGCCAGAAAACACCGGGTTCATTTTTGGAGGGCTCAATATCCGATGTATAAAAACGAAGTCGTTCTATCAGTTCCTCGACGCTTTGAGAAAGCTGCGAATTCGACACGGTGCCGGCGCGGAGATCGCTGGCGAGGGAGAGTGCCGCCGCATATCGCATTCCGGGCAGGATGCGTCGCCGACGTGCCTTGCGGTCTGCCCACAGGACGGTTCCCTGTGCTTTGTCACGATCGACCACGGCGGTCGGGAAGCGACGCCATTCGGGGCACCGCTGCAACAGCAGCTGCAGGGGAAACTCGGGCAGGTTAACACAGGCCATCCGGTCCACAGCACACCCCCGCATGATACCACCCAGGACCCAGACGCTTGTCTTTGAGGATCTCTATCTCCCACGTGAATTTATTGAAACCGGTTTTTTTGACCCGGGTTCTCCCTCTAATCGACACGAGGGATCCAATCGATGCGGCGTGGTGTCCTTTGCGCGTCAAACAGAGAAGCGCCGTGCCATGCTTCCTGGCCAGCCCCGCCAGCCGCGTCTGCACGGATACACGCATCGCACTTTTCGGGCCGAGGTCGAGTGTAATAAGGCCGAATCCCTTCGAGCGCAGCAGCCGGTCGGCTGCCCGCACCGCTGTTTTCGTATCGGGAGTCCGAATGACCGGCAACGCGGTCAGGTCCACACCCGAGTCGGCGGCATCGGGTGGGAAAAATATTGAATCTCCTACAGCGATCCACGCAGCCGGTTCGCCCCGAAGCTGGCTCTCGCACACAAGCGACATAGCGGCCGTCAACGATGCCGTTTCCTCGGCGCTGGACAGCTCCACAAACCGCCCGGCAAGACTGGACAGATTCCACTCTCTGGTTTCAGAGGAGGGTGTCGGTCGGATGCCAAAACGGGCAATAAGCTGATCGAACTCAGCGGTTGTGAGTAGATTGTTGTTCATGTTAATTTCCGCAGCGAGCGACCCACGCGTGGAGCGATCAAAGGTATCGTCGGATTTCGATCACTTTCCCAAGAATCGTACATGTGTCCGGTTCCGGTATAATTGGATCGAACGCTGGGTTCTCGGGCTGGAGGATGATCTGATTCCGTTGAATCCGCAGTGTTTTTACGGTTGCTTCATCCCCGATCAGAGCGACAACAATATCTCCTGAATCGGCCGTGGGTTGCGACCTCACGATAACGGTGTCATCGGGGAGAATCCCCGCGCCGGTCATACTTTCACCACGGACGCGGAGGGCAAAGAGGGCTCCCTGGCTTGGGGAGTGGTGGTGATGGGCCGAGGAGCCCTCTTGAGGTAGACGTGTTCGCGATAACTCTGTTCCCCGCTGCTGGACCGCGACGTACCCTTCACAGTCCTCGATCGCCGCGTTGAGATCACCCGCCTGTACACGGCCCAGCAGGGGGACGAAAAACGTAGCCGGCCTTTCCGGTGTACCCGTTGGAAGGGTATAGCCTCTGGCTTTTCCTTTTTGTTTCGCCAGCCGACCTTCCGTAACGAGGCGCTCCAGATGTGCCTGCACCGTCTGCACGGCTCGAAAGCCGAATGCGTCCTGTATCTCCCGGACCGTCGGCGGAAACCCGTCGAGCAACCGGTCCCGGACAAACCTGAAAATCTGATCCCGGGTCTTACCCGGTGGAGTGCGTGGTGACATAACGGGAGGATGATACCAGACATTTGTCTGGTATAGCAAGAGGTATATTCGAGCGGGGTAAAATATTTTCGGCAAGGTGTTTATCGACAGGAGATTAGAAGTGGGAGAAAAACTTCGAACGGCCCCGATCCGAAGACCGGGGCCGTTGATCACGCATAAAGCGGCTGCCCTTTACCAGGGAAGCGCGTACTCCATACCGATCTGGATCGAGAACTGGCTGATATCCGGAACGAATGAATACCAGGCCTCGCCGACAAAGGACGCTTTGTCCGAAACTGCAGCGAGCATACCGCCACCAATGTCTAATCCCAGCTTCGTCTCCGAAATGCTGGTGTTCAGCAACGGGACGAGGGAGTCTTCGTACCTGGCGTTTATGAAGTGAATACCGAGACCCGCGCCTGCATAAGGCGTAAGCTTGCTGTTCGATACGTTGAACGCATACTTCGCGCGGGCACCCAGGCTGATGTCACGAAAACGCAGTTCGCTCGTAACGAAGAATTGTTCCGTGACCTGCCAGTAGTCCACATAGGCTTCCATCATGACGTTTGGTGCGAGCGTGCCGAGGTTGGCAAACACACCAACACCAAAGGTCTGATCGACCTGGTCGGCATTGACCAGACCAATTTCAAAACCGGCTCCCTTGAGGCCCATCTCTGGCGACCACTCGGCATAGCTGCTCGAGACACCAATCGTGCAAAGACAGACAATCGCGAGAATGGCAGAAATGGTTCTCATAAAAGTCCCTCCCTGGCAATAATGCGATGCGTTAGCGCCGCATCGGGTTCAATGTGAAACCCTGAGTAAGAATCTGCCGTCATGAAAGTGACGGTGACTGCAAGAAGCGCACCGAATTGCCTGTGTTTGAAAAGTGCCTGAAGAGAGGCGGGCCGCTGTCGGGTCAGGCGAGGGACAGTTCGGCAAGCGTTCGATGGTATTTCGGCCCAAAGTACGATAAACTCGGTGAACGTATTCAGGGGGAACTCGTCTGGATCGAGGAGCCGTTATACGGTCGAGCGTGAGGATGAAAGTCGAATGAACGAGCAAGAACGACGTATCCGCGAAGCCGACAAGCGACGCCACATCGGCGTCGTGCTGGTCGTTCTCGGTGTTCTGCTCCTCGCAGTGCAGGTGATCGACGTGCCGAACGGCGCAGTGACGCGAATGGTCATCGGCGCCGCTTTTGTCGTCGGGTACCTCTACAGGCGCGAGTACGGATTATTGATTCCCGGCTGTATCCTGCTTGGGTTGGGACTCGGTCGAATCGGTTCGGATATCTGGAATGTTTATGAGTACGGATCGATCGGGCTCGGGGTTGGGTTTCTCGCAATCTACGTCGTCGACAGGCTCTATCGTGGTACGTCACCGTGGTGGCCGTTGGTTCCCGGACTGATTCTGGTGGCGAAGGGACTTGCGCACGGGGAACTCAGCGTGGTTCTTGCCAGGAGCTGGCCCATCGGCGTCATCGTGGTCGGCGTACTTCTTCTCATCAGCGGGTTTCGTCGTACGGGATGAAAGCGCTCCAGCTCATTCAAACGGGCCGCCCGCTCGAGGAACGGGAGGTACCCGTGCCAGTGCCCGAGCGCGGCGAGGTCGTTGTCAAAGTTGTGGCGGCCGGTATTTGTCATTCCGACGCCCATTACCGGGCGGGTACATCGCCCGCTTTTCCACTCCCGATCACACTCGGACACGAGGTATCCGGTGTTGTCTCCGACACCGGCGACACCGTTACGCACGTGCGGACCGGGGATCGTGTTTGCCTGCACTACCTGGTCGGCTGTGGCCGGTGCGCATCCTGCGCGGCCGGAAACGATCGGTTCTGCACAACCGTTCAAATGATCGGAAAACACCGGGACGGTGGCTATGCCGAGTGCATACGGATCCCGGAACGAAGTGTCGTGCCGCTTCCTGAGTCTGTTCCGTTCGTTCAGGGCGCGGTGATGATGTGTTCCTCCTCTACCGCCCTTCATGCGATCCGCAAGTCCCGTTTGCGCGCCGGAGAATCGGTCGCCGTGTTCGGTGTGGGCGGGCTCGGGATGTCGGCAGTTCGGCTCGCCGCATTGTTCGAACCGTCCAGGATCTTCGCCGTAGACATCAGCCCGGAGAAGCTCCGCCTGGCCGAGAGTGCCGGCGCCGTACCGGTTCTTGCCGGTCAGTCGGACCCCGTCGAGCGCATTCGGGAGTTGAACGGGGGCCACGGCGTGGACGTGGCGATTGAGATGATAGGACTTCCCGAAACGATGCAGCAGGCGGTGCGCTCGGTAGGACAGTTCGGGCGTGCGATGATCGCGGGGCTCACGGATCAGCCGGTCCGTATCTTCGCGTATAACGACCTGATCAATAAAGAGGCGGAGGTGATCGGCGTGTCGGATCACACGATAGAGGAGATCGAGCAGTTGCTCCAGTGGTATCGCGAAGGTACGTTCGACTTTCCGGATCGGTTGATCGAGACGGTTCCTCTCGAAGCGGGCGCGGTGAACAGCACTCTCGACGCTCTCGATCGGTTTGCGGGTACTGTCCGCACTGTCATCAAGATGTGATACCCGTCGGCTCTGTCATCCCCGACGGACCCGATGGAAACGTGAGAAACGCTATGCTACCCTGCGGCAATGCTCGCGTCGACTTGGCCACGAAAAAGAAGCGAGGGATGGAATTCATGAAACGCAATCTTATTCTTGTCGCTCTTCTGGCAATGCTACCCGCGTGTGACATGCTGGGTGATCGTCCGAGTGTTGTGAATCACTCGTTTGCGAAACCGGATCAGGTCGCCGTCGAGCACATGGTCCTCGACCTGGAGATCGATTTCGACGCGGAACGGATACGCGGCAGCGTCACCCTGGAGATCGTTAACAAATCCGGCGCGGAGAGGCTCTACCTCGATACGCGTGGCCTCGTTATTGAGAAAGTAACGCTCGATGGTGCCGGGAACCTGGCGGAGTACACGCTCGGTGACGAAGTGGAATCGATCGGCCAGCCACTCGCTATCGACATCCTGCCGGAAACAAAATCCGTCACGGTGTACTACGAAACCACAGAGGGTGCGACGGCACTGGACTGGCTGAGGCCGGAACAAACTGCGGGGGGCAAGATGCCGTTTCTGTATACGCAGGGCCAGTCGATTTTGAACCGCACGTGGATTCCGTGTCAGGACAGTCCAGAGGTTCGCATCACCTATGACGCACGCATCAAAGTCCCGAAGGGGATGCTTGCCGTCATGAGTGCCAGTAATTCAACGCGCCGCAGCGACGACGGGGTGTATGAATTTTCCATGCCGCAGCCCATTCCTACCTATCTCATCGCGCTTGCCGCCGGGGATCTGGAGTTCCGGCCGATCAGTGATCGCTGTGGCGTGTACGCTGAGCCGTACATCGTCGACCGCGCGGCCTGGGAGTTTGCGGACACCGAATCAATGATCCGGACGGCCGAAGCATTGTACGGGCCGTATCGCTGGGACCGGTACGACGTCATCGTGCTGCCGCCGAGTTTTCCTTACGGCGGTATGGAAAATCCGCGTCTGTCGTTCGTGACGCCGGTGCTGGTCGCGGGAGATCGCTCGCTCGTCTCGACTATCGCGCACGAGCTGGCGCACTCGTGGTCTGGAAACCTCGTGACCAATGCGACGTGGGATGACTTCTGGCTCAACGAAGGGTTCACGGTGTATTTCGAGCGCCGCATCATGGAAGCAGTTTATGGGCGCGACGATGCTGAGCTCGATGCCGTGCTCGGCGTCAACGAGTTAAAGGAAAAGATCGAAAGTCTTGGAGAGGACCATCCGGATACGCGTCTCGCACTTGACGTCAGCGACCGCAATGATCCCGATGACGGTCTCAGCACCGTCGCCTACAACAAGGGGTACCTCTTCCTTCGCCTCCTCGAAGAGAGCGTCGGGCGCGAACGCATGGACGCGTTTCTGAGAAAATACTTTGACACGTTCGCGTTCGGATCGATGACGTCGGAACGGTTTGTCGAGTACCTGCGTGCCGAGCTGATTCGGGGCGACGAG
>JAPUJU010000390.1 GCA_027296025.1 bacterium | reverse complement strand
CGACGCGGACTGCGAACGGAACGAGAAGGACGGCCGAGAGAGCAAGAACAACAGTCAGTTCACTCCCAGATATTCGTTTAGTCTTTTCCATGATGTTTTCGCCACTCTCGCGGTACGGGGCTTGTTTGCGACCCCACACGTGCCATCGGTAGTGGTACAGTACACACGTGCCATCGGGGGAAGTTGCGCGAGAGAGCAAGATGTATTATCTTCCCCGGACCTCAGCGAATCGCCGGCCCACCGGTTAAGACCCTGGATTTTGAAGGAGGCACCATGTCCCCGCGAATTCCCGCGCTTCTCTTTCTTATAACGACGTTGCTCGTCTTCAACGCGTGTTCCGACGATGACGAAGGACCAGTCAGTGGCAACAACAACTGTGTGGCAACCGGGAACGGATCACCTCCCGTAATCACGATGGTTTCGTGGACGCAGGCGCCCGGGTGCAACCCCGGCACTCCGAGCCTCGTGACGATCGACGTCGCCGTAGCGGATTCCGACACAGCCCCCGGCGACCTTACCTATGTCGGTTCGATCTCGAGTTGCACAGGCGCCATCAACAGTTCGACCAGCGTGTTCACGTGTCCACAGGCGGGGACGTACGCGGGCGAGGTTCGCGTCACCGATCCACAGGGAAACTGCGACCGCGTCGCCTTCAGCTTCGGTCCCTGTCAGAGCGGCTCGGTCGTTCCCTAGTTCACACGCGCTCGAGGTCAGAGAATCCGCTTCCCCGCGAGGCTCAACACCAGCTCGACGGCAAGCACGGCCGTCTGATTCACAATGTCCAGGACCGGGTTCACTTCGACCAGGTCCATCGACAGGACATCCGCGCCATCCGAGAGCATCTCCATCGCAAGGTGCGCCTCTCTGTAGGACACACCACCCCGAACCGGGGTCCCTGTCCCTGGCGCAAATTGTGGATCGATCACATCGAGATCGAACGATAGATGGATTCCCTCCGTTCCACTACCTGCGGTTTCAATTGCTTTTGAAAAGACCTCTCGGAAACCTTTTTCGTCGAGGTCACGCATCGTGTACACGGTCACGCCGTTGGTTTTGATATTGGTCTTTTCATTCTCATCGAGATCCCGTGCGCCGATGATCACTATGTTCTCAGGAGAGACTTTCTGCGCCCGCCCGCCGAGATTTACAAGATCGCTATCACCCATCCCGGCTGCAACGGCAAGCGACATCCCGTGAATGTTGCCCGACGGGGTTGTCTCAGGAGTATTAAAATCGCCGTGTGCGTCAAACCAGATGACGCCGATGCTTTTCTTTTGTTCCGCAAAATGACATGCTGTTCCCGCGATCGATCCTATGGAAAGACTGTGGTCTCCACCGACGACCAGCGGAAAGCTCTGCCGCTCGAGCGCACTCCGCACCAACTGCATCAGCTGTTTGTTCGTCGCGAGAATCGGTGCCTTGAATCGAAGGTTGTCCTCGCCGGCCACCTGAGTCTCGGGAATCATCACGTCCAGGTTCCCACAGTCTTCCACTTCGAATCCGAGCGATTTGAGTTTCGGCTCCAGGTCTGCCACGCGGATCGCTGACGGGCCCATGTCCACGCCGCGCCGTCCCGCGCCGAGGTCCATCGGTACGCCAATAATACAAAGCTTACGGGTATGAATCGGCATTATGGTTTCTTTAGAAGCAAAAGGCTATGCGGACGACGCGCGCCCGCTCACGACGAAGTGGCGATCGCTGACCGGTCGTACCGACAGGCCGTTCAGGCCAGCTTCCGCGATTTGCTGCTCGACTTCGCCCGTCTCAAACGCTGCCAGGAGTGAGTTGAAAAAATCCGTTCGCAGCACTTCCGGCTCTCCGGACGCATACGCGTCTACAAGACGCCGAGCTTCCTCGACGCTCGGCGGCCGCATCAAATCCATGATGAATACCAGCGCGCCGCCGTCCGCCCACTTCGAGATGGCGCTCCAGAGAATCCGCGGATCCGGGAGATGATGGAGGAGACTGTTGCTGATCACCGCATCGTATTTTTCCCGTGGCATCTCAGCGCGCGGCAGAAGGCCGTAGACCAGCTCGATACGCCCGGAGACCTCCGGATGTCTTGCCAGGCGAATCTCGCCGTACCTGAGCATCGCCCGCGACCCATCTACGCCGTGAATCGTGCTCGCGCCAAAGGCTTTTGCGACACGAACCGTAACATCCGCGGGTCCACATCCGAGATCCAGAACAGCGCCTCCAAGATCCGAATCGCCGAGCGCGTCCTTCAGCGCGGAGACGAACCCATCGTGCGCGTCTGCGAAATCCGCCTCCGCGTATGCCCGCGCCTGTTCGTCATCATCCATCAGTTCGGGTTCCGGAACCCGCTCCACAGCTTCCCTCCTCGTTCATTCGGGGCGCCCTCTCACAGCACCCGGACTGCCAGTATAACAAAACCGTCCAGAAAAGCGATTTACGATTCGATCCAACCGGCGACTATGTGCGTATAATCATATGACGGATCAAACGTGGAGACCATTGTCCGAATGTCCGTCGAACCTTGAACAGAGGAAATCGAACATGTACTCAAAGTTGCCGGTGCTGGCCGTGGCTCTTGTCATCGGGGCGTTCCTGATAATCACGGTAGGAATGACGATGAATCGAGCGGGAGCCGCGCCGGAAGCCGGAGAGAAGCAAGAAGGGACGAAGATCGGATCGGAGGAAGCCGTCGAAATCGCGACATTCGCAGGGGGCTGTTTCTGGTGTATGGAGCCTCCGTTCGATAAACTGGACGGTGTTCTCCGAACGACCTCTGGATACACGGCCGGCGAGAAAAGGAACCCGACGTACAAAGAAGTCTCGGCTGGAAAAACCGGGCACACAGAGGCGGTTCAGATTACGTACGATCCGGATAAGATCACGTATGCCGAACTCCTCGAGGTTTTCTGGCGC
>JAPUJU010000039.1 GCA_027296025.1 bacterium | reverse complement strand
ATTGCCGAACTGCGAGGCAAGACGCTGGCCGAACGCGCCCATGCGCTGGTGGAAATCGCGCACCCGGATTTTCGCGAAGAGTTGGGCAACGAAGCCAGACGCTTGTATCACGCCTGATGAACTACCCGAACAACTCCATGAAACGAGAATCCGGATATCCGGAAATGGTGTCGGCTAACCTTTGCATTTCGACGTGCTTGTCCTGGAGTTGGGGATCGGGTCTGCGCAGATGATAGTGTCTGAATCGCCAGAACGATGTGGCTACAGCGGCATACTCTGTAAAAGTCTTCAGGGTTTCCTGTTCGATTGATTGAAGGGTGGTCTCCTGCTGATAGCCGCGCAGCAACTGGGTCGCTTTTTCGAAAGAAATGCCCCTGCGATCCCGACACGTGCCGACGATCGCCATTCCCAGATCGAAGCCCCGGTAGTACCGGCAAGCCTCTTCAAAATCGATGATTGCCATGAGCTGCTTGCCTTGGACGATGATGTTATCGAAAAAAACGTCGCCGTGAATCAGTACTTTCGGGAGATGCCGAGGGATACTTTCCTGAAGATAACGACTCCGTTGCGTCAACCAGTCGAGATAGGCATGACGAAGATTGGAGCGTGTCACGTCGGTGAAATATTTACGTCCGTACGGAAACGATTCGGGCAGGTAGGGAGGCGCGTCAATTTTGTGCAGCCGAGCCATTTGCTCGCCCAGCTGGACGAGCAGGCTTTCCGTGAAGTGAGCTTGCACGTCTCCATCGACGTAATGTTTCAACATGACGGGTTTTCCGTCGTGCAGGATCACAACGGGATCATTGGGGGGCACCACGACTCGCGTCGTGCGAATGCCCTGGTCGGCCAGATGGATCAGCAGGTGGGCAAGATGGGTTGCCTGCTGTAACGACTTCTGATCCCAAAGCGTCAGAACGTACCTGCCTGAGCTTGTTTCAACGCAATAGCTGGTGTTCTCCAGTCCGCCCTCCATGATCGAGAAAGCGGTAACGTTGCCAACGCCGAACCGGCGCGTGAGGCTCGTGACCTCACGGCTGTCGAGGCACGCATAGTGTGCCATCGGCGGTGTGCCTAGTGGACTTCGGACGAATTTACGAAATCGATGAGGATGACATCCCGGTGCCCGGCATTGTCCGGGGTTCTACAGGCAATTGGAGACACACTGTGCCATATCGACCGGTCAAAATAGTACGAGTCGAAGTAGGACGTCTGCTCCCAAACGGCCTCGGGATGGGTCGTCGGGTCCGACCCACTGCCGTAAAAGTGGTTGATGCCGCCCGCAATGTTGTGGCGAGCGATCAGATGCTGCGCCGTATACGTTTCATCATCACGATGAACGCCTTCCGGCGTAGGGTGTCCCGAGACTCCCGACGTGGCGCATATCCGGATCTGATGTACGCCGATCAGCCAGTTATCCTCGATGTGTGTCCCTGACGTCAGCTGAGCGAAGTCGAATCGGATGAGTTCGTGCAGGAACGGATTGTTAACGGTGTCAGCGGCCAGTGGCGCGAAATGTCTGCGTTCGCCGCCGTTGAGAGGGTTTGTATCAACGCTTTGAAAGAAAGTTGCGCCGGTAACGTGAGACAACTGACCTGCGGACGACTGAAACAGCCCATAGCGTCTGAATCGGTAGCTTCCGCCATCGGCCATGTACGGATCCGGCTCGAGATGTTCCCAATCGCGCCTGAAGGACTCCATGGACCCCTGCGATTCGGGCGTAAATGAGAATTCACCAGAGGGAACTAAGGCGTAGTGAGAATGCTCGATGCGACTCCCTACATCGGCATGAATGGTAATCACTAATTTTCGGTCTCGTGAACGGGCCGGCAGTATACAGGGGTTGCGCCGCATTCATAACTTGACTATCGGGTTGCTGCCGACCCCACTCGGGCGGGAGGCGACTCGAAGAGGTACCGCGCCCGATCAGCTCTGCCGGGTGACGATCACCCCGCAGCGGGTGCATTCAACCTTTTCGATCCCACTGCCGGCACCAAACTGGAAGGTCTTCTCGAGCACCCGAAAGTCGTGGAAGCCCAACCGGCAGAGAAGATTGCCGAAGATTGATGTCAACGTGGACATGGTACTCGTTTCGTAACGTCCCGCTCCTCAATTAACCCGGAATCTCCGCTCCTGAACGCGTCAGCCCAGTTCGATTCCCGCCAGGTCGCCCTTCTCCCTCCACGCGGCCAACAGCTCGTTGAACGCGTTGGCACCCGGTGCATAGCTTTCAGTGAAGAGCCCGCCGCGCTCGCCGACCTTTCCTTCGTTGTTGTAGTAACCGGGAGTACAGGCTTCAAAAAATGTACGGCTCATCACCGCGAGACTTTGAATGGTTGACACCCACTCGGCTTCGCCTTCTTCTGTAGGTTGCGAATACCGCGCACCGCGTGCCTTCACTTCGTTGATGATGTAGGCGACGTGTTGGGCCTGGTCGTCGAGTACGGCCGTCAGATTCACTGAAAATCCGTTTTGACCCAGCCCCAGCTGGAAACAGTTAGGGAAGCCGTGCGCCGAAAACCCGTGCAGTGTCTTCAGACCGTCGGCCCAGTAGTCGGACAACTTCACGCCGTTCTGACCGTGTATTTCATAACCCGCCCGGCGCGTGTATGCCGTTCCGACCTCGAATCCAGTCGCATAGATGATGCAGTCGACCTCGTACTCCACGCCGTTTGCGACCACACCGTTCCGGGTGATCCGCTCCACTCCCTGGTCGTCACTCGTGTCAACCAACGTCACGTTGGGCAGATTGAACGTCGGCAGATACTCATCGTTGAAGGTTGGACGCTTGCAGAACTGCCGATACCACGGTTTCAGCCTTTCTGCCGTTTCGGGGTCTTCCACGTTTTCATCCACGCGCGCACGGATACCATTCATTTTCTTGAAGTCGGCGAGTTCGGCCAACGCCGACGCCTCCTCCATCGACACTCCTGGCTCGTCCTTACGCGGCAGCAGGCTCGCCAGAGTCCGGAAGAGGTCGGTCCACCCGTCGTTGACCAGGTCCTTCTCCACCGGGCGGCCGATGACCATGTCGTTGAAATTCCGTCGTCGTGCCCGTTGCCAGCCCGGTTCCAGAGTTTTGGCCCACTCAGGATCAGTCGGCGAGTTGCCGCGCAGATCAACCGATGAAGGCGTGCGTTGGAAGAGATACAGGTGTTTAGCGTGGGCGCCGACGTAGGGCACACTCTGGATGGTGGTTGCGCCGGTGCCGATCACCGCCACGCGCTTGTCGCTTAGTTTCTCCAGATTACCCGTGTGGTCGCCACCGGTGTACTCGTAGTCCCAGCGACTGGTGTGGAAAGTGTGCCCCTCGAAACTCTCGAGTCCCGGGATCGCGGGCAGCTTGGGCCGGTTCAATGGGCCGGTGGCCATCACCACGAAGCGCGCCCGCATGGCATCGTCACGATCGGTAGATACGGTCCAGCGTGCCGACTCTTCGTCCCAGCGCAGGTCGGTCACCCGGGTCTGGAAGCAGACGTCGTCGTACAGGTTGAACTCATTCGCGATGCGCTGGGAGTGCTCGTAAATCTCGGGTGCATACGAGTACTTTTCTTTAGGCATGTAGCC
>JAPUJU010000389.1 GCA_027296025.1 bacterium | reverse complement strand
CACCCACCCGCAGGTGCAGCTTCTTGTCGTCGGTCCGCTCTCTGAAGGGTATGAGGGGTCCTTTGACCGGATCCCGAACGTGGCGGCGATCGGCAAGGTTCCCGTCGCGACAGACTACTACTCCGCCTTTGACCTGTACGTGTCCACGTCGACCCGAGAGGGACTCGGTTCGGCGCTGATCGACGCCGTGGTGCGTGATGTCCCAGTCGTTGCCTTGGACTCGGGAGGGGTCCGGGACGTCCTGCCCGAGGGGGTGTGTGTGGCGGCAGACGAGGGCGAGTTTCTCGACGCCGTTGGAAAGGCGGTCACGGATTACGAAATGGCGAAGCGGGAAGCACAGGAACACGGGGTGCGGGTTCGGAGCGATTTTGCCGTCGAACGTATGGTCGAGGAAACGCTCGCGGTGTACGAGGACGTCGTCTGTCATGTCGCCGACCCGCGGTATACACACGACGTTTCCACCTGAGCGAGCGGCCGCGAACGCGAATCAGAATCCTGTGAAGAACACGAATCCGATCGAAGCCACGCTCTCCCTCATCATAGCGGTGTATGGGCATCCGGACTTTCTGGCGCGTATCTTTACGTCGCTCGAAAATCAAACCCATCAGGATTTCGAAGTGCTCGTTGCGGACGATGGGTCCGATGACGATGTGAGGGAGCTGATCGAACAGGTTCGGCCGCGGTTTCGCCAGAGCCTCCGGCACGTTTGGCACGACGACGACGGTTTTCGCAAGACCGTCATCGTCAACAAAGCCGCCGCAAAGGCGGAATCCGACACCCTGGTCTTTATCGACGGCGATTGCATTCTCCATCATCGGTTTCTCGAGCGTCATTACAAGAGGAGGCGCCGCGGTCGTGTCCTTTCGGGCCGGCGCGTGATGCTGCAAAGGGAATTGTCGCAACGTATCTCCGACGACGATGTGCGCGCGCGGCGACTCGAGAGCGTCGGCTTCTGGTGGAATCAGTGCAGCAGAACAGACCGCAAGCGGGGATTCTACGCACCGTGGCTGTTCTGGTTTCGTAACCTGTTTCGGACGAGCTACGAGATCCTCGGATCCAACTTCTCGGTCCACAGAGAGGATTTCTACCGGGTGAACGGATACGACGAGCGCATCATCGGCCGCGGACTGGAAGACAACAATCTTCACGCGCGTTTCGTGAACAGCGGGGTTAAGATTTACACTCTCGCGCACGAAGCCCTGCAGTACCACCTCTTCCATACGTCGGCCCCAATCCCTCATAGCCCGGAGACGATACACGAATATCGCGACACCGAAGACACGCGCACTCCGCATGGTATTGTGAAAAACTGATCCTGCGGAACGCACGAGCTGCGTTCTCACGATAGGGGTTTTTGACTTCGTCCCCGGAGGCTGCTAACATCCTGTCGGTCGCAAAAACCTTGTCCAGGAGGATGGCCATGAGAACGATCCTGTTTTCTCTGAGTGCGGTTGTTCTTTTGCTGGTTGGGTGTGGGGGAGGGGCAACGCTGAATCTCGATCGCCGGGGTTCCATCGAGGGCGACGGCCCCGACCGCGTCACCGTCCAGCATATTTTGATCGCGTTCGACGGTTTGGAGTCGAGCAAGAAGGTCACGCGGTCAAAAATGGATGCGCAGCTACTCGCCGAGGACCTCTACCGGCGCGCAAAGTCCGGCGAGAACTTCGATGATCTGGTAGAGGAGTACACGGATGACAGCGTTCCGGGCGTCTACGGGATGGCGAATAACGGTATCGAGGCCGACAGGAGCCGCCGGATATACGAGCGCTCGACGATGGCACCGGCGTTCGGCGATGTAAGCTTTTCGCTGGTCGTCGGCGAGGTCGGTCTGGCGTGGTACGATCCGAACCGATGCAAGTTCGGCTGGCATATCATCAAGCGGATCAGCTGAGCGAGAAGAGCGTTTGCTCGAGTGGAGAGTATCTGATCAGTGAGTGAGGGCGAGAACCAACCCCCTGCGCGTGGCCAAATTAAGACGATCTAGGACCGTCAAGGTTCTCGCCCTTCTTTTTCCAACCTTCCCGAACTACCCAACCCTTCAAATGAGCTGCGGCTTTGCGGAGTCGCTGCCGGCGTTTTTCTAAAGGCGATCCCATCGTATCGCCTTGCTATAAGTATTACAACAACAAAATAAAAAAAGTTGCAATATTTGTATTATTTCCGAAAAAACGTTGTTTAAAATGCATAATTGGTAAAATATATCGCTATTATCTGCATATATGTGGTATTTTCATTCGGTATATCAGTGTATGTGAGTTGCTTTAAAAGGTAATATTTATACCAAAAAATATGAAATAATCGTTTAATCATACCAAAAATATATGTTAGTACGTATCAAAATGATATTTCAAGCGACTTACGTCCTGAATGGATACGTATATTGGGCTTGACGGTCTCGCTACATACGCTACTATGGTAGCAGACACAGTGAGCGAACTGGAGGTTCATCGCATGCGGAAACGGCCGATATCACACGATCCTGCCCCACGTTCGGTGGAGGGACAGCTTACCCTCCAGAGCCTCGAGATGGAGCGGTGGTTGCCGCAGACCACCCAGGCGATGCGCAAACTGAGGGTACCGGGCCGCGGGAACCCGGAACGCTACGCGATGTTGCTCGAAGAACTGGCGACCAGAGGATCGCTGACCGGCGACGAAATCGTCGAACTGGGCCTGAGCCGAAACCTGTCCCGGGTCGCGGAAACGCTGCGCAAATATGTCAAGGCCGCGCAAGATGCGCGGAAACTCCCGGAACGAGCAAAGATAACGCTGGAAGGCGGGCGACTCGTGTTCGAGTTGCTCCCGGCGTCGAAAGCCCTCGTCCTTCTCGATCTCTATCCAGGACGCTATCACGAGGTACGTTACACGCCGCGTCTGATTTCCAGGTTAAAGCAGTACTTCGAGGACGAAAGAGCGGAAGGACGCGAGCCCAAGTTCACCGTGGTCACAGCGGGCCATCTGCTCTCCGGCGAGTACCAGGTGTTTCTGATCCTCGAAGGGTCCGAGTTCCAGGCCCTCGTCTACGAGTTCGTGGTGCGAGTTCTCTCCCGCGTCAACTCGGATATGAAAAGCGACGGGATTTGTTTTCGGCACAACATTATTCCGATTCTACCGGCCGGTGAGTTCGACATGGAATACATTGAGTGGTTTCAAACAGATTCGGTGGCAAACCAATGACGATGATCCGCGTGAAATCCGTCGCGTGCGACAACGAGGTCATGCGCTCTCCCGAAGCGGCCCGCCACGTGGTGGGTGTTCTGAAGGACGGCGGGCTTGCCGTTGTGCCGCTCGATGTCTCCTACGCGTTTCTGGCGGCTTCGCAGGAGCCGCTCGCCCGCATTTTCGAACTGAAACTCCGACCCGCTTCCAAGCGGTGCTCAATCCTGGCGTCCTGGAAACATTTTCTTGACGCAGCGGATGCGGCACCGGGGCCGCTTCGAAGGATGCAGCGTGTGGTCGATGCCGGTTTTCCGCTCGGAATTCTAGCGCGACCCGCCTGGGAAAGCGACACGGTTGCGGCGATACCGAAAGACTGCGTGGACTTGTTGCTGAAAGATGAGAAACTGGCGTTGTTCATCAACATGGGCGCAATGAGCACCGAGCTGATCGAGGCGGCGGAAAAGGTCGGCATCCAGCTGTTCGGTTCATCGGCGAATATCTCCGGCAGCGGCAACTCGTTCACGTTGGACGAGGTGCCAGCGGCGCTGCTCGAAGCGGCCGACGTGGTCTGCGAGGGTGGTACGTGCCGATACGCAAATCCCGAGCGCCTTGCCTCCACGATCGTTGATCTCGATACATCCAACCTGACGCGGCGCGGCGCGCTGCACGAAGAGATCGAGCGCCTGCTGAAAATGTCGGATGATACCAACGACCACGTCTCGCACGACAGAGCGGCATCCTGATAGATGTGACGCCGGAGCATCTCGCCGGCGACCCCTGACGGAAAGTACGCCCCTGCAATGCTCGTCAAGATCCTCGTTTCACTCGTTTACCTCGGTACCCTTATCTTCCTTGCCGTCCGCGCGAGGCGGCGCACGCAATCGATCGAGGACTACTATGTGGGCGGACGGAATCTCCCGACGCTTCTTGTCGTGCTTTCCTTCTACGCGACGTTCGTTTCCACGAACAGTTTCGTGGGGCACTCCGCGAAGAGCTTCGTGTTTGGCGTGTCGTGGTGGATTGTCGGTGCGATCCTCACGCTGCTGACACTGTTTTCTTGGTCGGTGATCGCGCCCCGCTTTCGCGAGAAAGTCGGCCAGCTCGGATCTGTTGTGCCGTCGGACATGTTCAGACTGCACTTCGACTCGGTGCCCGCGGGTACAGTAGCGGCCGGAATCATCCTGTTCGACTCGATTTTCTTTCTCGCAGCCGTGTTCCTCGGCGCCTCCGAATCGATGGCAGCGTTGCTTGGGATTCCGTTCAGCGTTGCACTCCTTATTGTTTTCTCTGTACAGATCATGTACACGGCCATCGGAGGATATCTCGCCGATGTCTGGAGCGACTCGCTCCAGTCGGTCATTCTACTCGTTGGCGTCATTGCGCTGCCGATCGCCGTTGTAGCGAGCGCCGGCGGCTGGGGCGCCATGTGGGAGAGTTTGGCGGAGATCGACTCCGTGCGACTCTCATCCGGCGAGGCGGGCTACAGTCTCATTCGCATTACCACAGCGGCGCCGCTCCTCATGATCGCGGGCATCGGGCTCTCCGGTGGGCTCAAGTTCGTTGCAGATCCGCGCCAGCTGTCGCGATTCTACGGGCTGCGCGATGCGGCATCGGCAAAACGCGGTGTCTGGTTAATCACAGGCCTCGTCGGGGTAACGTACCTTCTACTACTGCCGATCGGACTGTTCACCCGGGCGCTCGATTTGCCACCGGAAATTGCCGCACGAACCGATGCAATTGTGCCCTGGCTTCTTGGAGACGCGCAGATCGTCGGGCTGTTTCTGGGGACAATCATATTGATGGCGCTTCTTGCAGCCGCCATGTCGAGCATCGACAGTGTCCTTCTCGTTGCTGCGGCCGCGTTGCAGAAGGACATCCTGCCGCGCTTCATTCGTTACAAAGGATCGACGTCCGTAGCCGGCGCGCGACGGCTTGTATTCATCTACGCACTTCTTCCTGCCGGACTCG